>NZ_JBXWPT010000009.1:0-174534 GCF_059612005.1 Ruegeria sp. CDSA141 | reverse complement strand
ATCATGCGGGGCCCTGGGACTTCGGTTTTGCGATACTGCATCTGACGTGAAGCCAGTTTTTCTTCGAATGCGCTCAATCTCAGTCATGCGCTGCCATAAAGTCCACGCTCATGCCATCCGTCGCAAAAAGGCTTCAGCCGTCGTGACATGCTTATTTTTGACCTCTGGCGACATGCGCCCAGCCGTACGGCACATCATCGCCCAACGGGGATTGCCAGCAAGTCTATCGGTGTGTTTCAGGATAAAGCGCCAATAAAGCCCGTCCCATATGTCGGACCAAGGCCCTTTGCCCCAATGGCTCATTTTGCGAACATAGTTTGAACCGGAAAAGTACGGTTTGGTGGTGATTAACCCGCCATCGGCATGCTGGCTCATCGCGTAGGCATTAGGAACCATTACCCAATCATAACTGTCGACGAACATTTCCATGAACCAGCGATAGACATGATCCGGGTCAATCTCACACAGAAACATAAATCCGCCCAGTACCATAAGGCGTTCAATGTGGTGACAATACCCGGTTTTGAGCACCCTTTTGATCGTGTCGTCCAGCGGATCAATACCAGTGGTTCCGTTATAGAAAGAGCGGGGCATGGGGCGGTGATGGCCCCAATGATTTGTCGTGCGCATCGGCACACCAAGGTTCTCATAGGTCGCGCGCATAAACTCGCGCCAGCCAATGATCTGGCGGATGAAACCTTCTACCGAATTCAAGGGAATGCCCTTGCGACTCGCATGCGCCAAGGCAGCGTCCAAAACTTGTTTTGGCGTCAACAACCCAATGTTCAAAGCAGGCGTGAGAACGCCATGCCATAGCCAGTTTTCGCCCTCAACAATGGCATCTTCATAGTCGCCAAAACGTTCGAACCGCCGCTCCAGAAACTGCGCCAGCCAGTCGGACGCAGCTTTGTGTGACGTTGGATAATACATCGTTTCCAGGCTGCCTAATGCATCTGGAAAGTCAGCAATAACGCTCGCTTTTGCGGCTTCATCAACTGCGTCATGGTCAGGCCAGTCGATCCACGGAAGGTTGCCCAACAACGCCTTGGGTACTTTTTTGCGGTTTTCTTCGTCAAAGCTCCATTGTCCTCCGGTCGGTTGCCCGCTGTCCATCAACACATTCAAGCGGCGGCGTTGGCTTTTGTAGAACTCAGCCATGAGCCAACGTTTTCGACCGGCAAACCAATCTAGATTGTCGGCCCGAGTGTTCAAAAAGCCAGGCGATGGCTGGATATCGAGTGTGATATCGGTTTTGCCAGCCGCCGCCCGTAAACGCCTTTCTGCAATGAAGTCTACTGGATCAGCCATGATTATTTGGCTGACACCGCGATCACACAGACTCTGAAACAGTCGCAGACATGCGCCCGGCTGCCGCTCAAAGGGCCATATCGCGGCATCAATGCCCTTGGCAACCAAGCCATCGCGATAGCGCGCCATAGAGGCGCGGTGCAGCCAAAGCTTTTGCTTGTGCATCGTTGCGGGGTAATAGGCATCGCCAAAGAACAGAGGGTCTTCGAAAAGCACAACAGTATCTGGCCGGGCGGCCAGACCCGGGTGTTGGGCAAACAATTGGTTGGGGAGCAGAAGGGCGGCAGAGGACACGGGCTATGGCCTTTTTGGGGTGGCTAGGTTCATTTCGCCTAAGAACGATGGGATCTTCTTTTGAAGGCCGAAGAATCCGGCCCTTGCATGAGGCCATGTCATAGCGTCGTACGGCCGCATTACCCTGTTCAACGATAGGCCTGCGTCTCTCAATAAAGGTTCCGCACGATCCATCCTTGACCGGGAGGGACCGACAGGCGCATAGGCTGTTGCAATGGTCGTGACACCCGCATTCCGTGCTGCATCGATCAGCGGACCACTCCAGTCGTCAGCTGGTTTCGCGATTTTTCCGTGGTGTTCTAGAGCGCTGCTCATCGCGTCGGTGGCAAAATCCTGTACGACGTGCCCAATCGGGTTTGGGGACCGACCATGCGTCGCCAAAAGTCCAATCGCGGCAGCAGGAGATGTCGGCATTATGCAGTCACCTGACAGATCATCCTCCGTCAACAGTAACAGGTAAGGGCTGTCTGTGGGCATGTGAGGGCTTAAAAGGGGAATGAGCGGGTGATCTACCGGCTCGGTCAGCGGTTCTGCAGATTTGGCCAGGCCTCTCGGTTGAAACCGTCCTTCGGTATATCTGTCAATATTGTCAGCGCGCGCGAGGTAGTTTTTGCCTTTTGTGTGCAATCCGCCAACCCACCGCCAGCTCAGCGTGTTTGACGCGGGATCGCCGTCCAACAAGTGTCGTAAAAAGAAATCCGCGCCAAGCTGCCAAGGTATGCGGAGTGTAAAAATCCAAATTGAAGCAAACCACATGCGCGCATGATTATGAAGGTAGCCAGTCGCAACCAGTTCCCGCGCCCAATGATCGAAACAGTCGATGCCGGTATTGCCGTTTACTGCATCGTTGAAGCGCATCTCCAGGCCCTGATCATTTGCTAGTCGCTTACAAAAACTCAACAAGTCCCGCTGATACAGTGCCCAAACGCTGGGCCTTTGTTCCAGCCAGCCCTTGAAGTAAGTGCGCCAAAACACTTCTTGCACGAACTTTTCGGCCGCGTTGGAATGATGTGACGCTAAGACCCTTGTCAGTACCTCTTTCTCCGTTATCAACCGGTGGCGCAGCCAAGGTGACAAACCCGATACATTGCTGCGTCGCCCGGTCCCAAAATCGTAGTTCCGCGTACTTGTATAATGCCGACCAGTGCGGCCCACGAACTGCTTCAGCCTTTCCAGACCATTGGTGCGTGTAGGTTTGAAACTGATCGACTCTTTCGCTTCAGGAAGTTCTGGAAATTTCTCGATCATGCGGCAGACCTGCATTTTTTCGAGCAGTATTTCACTTCATCCCAAACGTTTTCCCATTTCTTGCGCCAGGTGAAAGGGCGCCGACAGACCGGGCAGTTTTTTTGGGGTAAATCGGCTTTTTTCCGCATTTTCATCACTGGTCCCCCAAAGGCAGGTCGAGTTGCTTTTGATTTTGAGGCGCCCGCGCGACTTCGCGAGCATTCCGCGTGGTCTTTCGGCTAGCGTGTTTTGTCGCGATGGCTCGTGCTTCGGTGCGAAACTCCGCACTTCGGCGGACGCCCCAAACCCGCTCGCGCGCGGCCTTGGCTGCCGCGAGATGGTCAAAAACACGCTCTGGATATAGCCTTCCAAGAAATTGTTTCGCGTTTTGAGCCCTCCAAGGTTCGTGGATATGCTGATCTGCGACTTGGGACAATTCCGGCACCCATGTCCGAATGAACACTCCTTTTGGATCCTGATCATAGCCCTGCTTAACCGGATTATAGATGCGCACAGTATTGATGCCCGTGGTGCCTGATTGCATCTGAACCTGGTTCCAGTGAATGCCCGGCTCATAGTCGGTAAACATGCGCGCCAAATGCGCACCCGGAGCCCGCCAATCCAGCCAGAGATGATAACTCGCCGTGGCCATCACCATTGCGCGCATCCGAAAGTTGAGCCACCCCGTTGCTTGCAAGGACCGCATGCATGCGTCCAGAAAAGGATATCCCGTTTCGCCTTTGGACCATGCGGCAAGTAGTTCGGCATCTGGGGCATTCGGTCGAAGACCGTTGTAAAGTCGATGCAGATTTTCAAACTCAATCCGGGGTTCATCCTCAAGTTTCTGAATAAAATGGCAATGCCAATGCAATCGGCCCGAGAACGAGCGAATTGATTTGCGCTAGTCCTTTGCGTGGGGCGGCAATCTGCGTCGCTGCTTTTCAGTAGCTTGCGCAACCTCGCGCATCGAAAGCGCACCCCAAGCCAGGTAGGGTGATAGCCGCGAACACGCAACGGCTCCCTCCAAGGGGCTGGACATTTCGCGTTGGTATCTTTTGCCACGGTGGGTCAGAAAGCTGTTCAGCCGTTCCAAACCCGCATTTCGTCCACCAGATTGACGACCAACGCACAGATCATCCCGCAAGCCGAGGTCGCGCGCCGTGGGAATATACCCTGGTTCTATGTCGATGTGCTCTAACGCAACTGGTGGAGAAACGGGCCGAGCCATAAACCTATCCCAACGCTCCGCCCAGCCGTTGCGAGACTTGAGCCTGCGAAAAACGCCGTGGTTTTGCACTTCGTGCCACAGCACACCGTAATCCCTGCACCATGCAGCGACCTGACGGTCCCGCTGATACGTCCAACTATTTCCTGTTTCCTCGTGTGACCAAAGAGCGTCAATTAAACCACGATCTTTCAACTCGGAAAGGACCGACACAATTTGCCCGGTGCGCACAACAAGTGGCTGGCCCAGTTTCCCAAGGTCTTTTCTTAACCCAGCGATTGTCTCTGCAACAAAGTCCCACTGCCGTGTTGACGCGTCGAGTTGGTGCCAAAGTTCCGGTTCAACCACATAGAGCGGCAAAACTGGCCCTACCTCAGACGCTTGCGCTATTGCCGGATGATCATATACCCGTAAATCCCGTTTGAACCAAACGACCTGCACGATACCTCCGTTTTTCAAGTGTAGTACGTATGGCCACAAAAAATGGATCTTTGTTCCAGTCTCCTCCGCATTTCGCTGGCGACGTGGCTTTTGCAAAGGCGTCATTTGCCTTCGACACTTGAAGGTCGGAAGTTGGCGCGAACTCACTGATGAGCGCCTGGCCGGGAGTATGAGACCTAGGCGAAGGTGACATTGTTTAGTGACGGCGCCGGGCCCTAAAACACCAATCAAACAACTGGGTTAGCACAACTTAGTTTTGTTCGAATTTCTGATTTCCAAGTAAACGATAACGAGACAACCTCGACGATCTGTACGTCACCAAGCTCTGTCGGCGGGGATGGCGGCGAACTCCAGAACATCCACCCCGAAAGAACTGAAATGGGAGAAAGATATATTCAAGCGGAACCATCTTGTTCGCGCGTCCAAAGCGGTAAGCTAGGCTCATGCAGTTTTTAGCTTCTTCGATCATGCGCTACGGAAATCACTGAACTTGTTTGATTGTCCTAGTCGATCTCCAGTGACGGCAATTTTTCAGTACTCTTCGGCAAACAGCGAGATAACTACAAGCCTTGGGCCTCATTTAACACATTTGCCTGTGCACCTGCAATTCGGGCGAAGCTACGTTTAAGTTTGACTGGCAGCATCCCAAGTTGCGGCTTCATAACGCATATGTATGCAGCTGCTGCACCCTCGTTTCTTCGGTTTTTGCGCTAGCTCTTGCAAACGTACAGGCGAAACCCAAGAGGCGAGGTCAAACAAAGTGTTCAAAACAGACAACGCTGAGGTTGCGCTCACATCTGATGACGCCGATCAATCCTTTACTACTGTGTACTACGACGGATCTTGCCCGCTTTGCTCCGTTGAGATCGGGCATTATGCTTCTTGCAAGGGCGCTGAGCGCCTGCGGTTTGTCGACGTCTCAAAACCCAATGCTCGTATTGGTGCAAATCTAACGCGGCAAGAAGCAATGGATCGATTCACTGTGCGTCGACCAGATGGAGAACTTGCATCCGGTGCGCGCGGGTTCACGGAACTCTGGGGTAATTTACCCAAATGGCGTTGGCTGGCACGTGTGGCAGGCTTACCGGGGGTAACGCCTCTTCTAGAGCTTGCATACCGGGTTTTCCTGCCCCTAAGGCCGACGCTTTCGAGTATCGCTTCTTGGTTCGGAGCGAAGCCGGTTGACAGGACGGGTTCGTCGACATGATCAACCTAGACGATGGTCATTTCTAAAGGCTTGATTGGCTCGTTAAAGGAGTTCTCGAATCCGCACTTGGCAACATTCGCGCCGTACTCGCGCTTCGTCTTGGGTTGGTCACGCGTATCAGTGACGCAGGTTTGTTATTTTTCGGCTTGTTGGTTTTGAGTTAATTGTGATCGTTCAGATGACATACTTTTCAAGCAGCGTCTTCAAAGGCAGCGAAGCACTCAATCGAGTGGCCAACATGAACATCCCCCCAATCTTTCGCTGAAGGTAAAGAATGTCCATTGGCATTTGGGGTGGGGCATACCCGGCCGCAGCCAGGGCCATACCTTCTTTGTTCAGGTGGTTGGAGAGCTTTCGGTCAGTAAAATCAAATTCATTCGCGGATAGGATTGCGGCGAAAACACTGCGGATCATTCCCAGGATCTGGTCGTCGAACGGGCCATCACCTTCAACAAGCTTCAATTGGATGGCGGCGTTACGAAGTGCTGCGTCATTTTCAAGTAAGCCTGCACGCAGCAGGTGCACATACCCGTCTATTGCAGATGATTGCAGTGCTCGGGTTGCGCCAAAATCCAAAAGACTAATCTTCCCATTTGACGCGTCGTATCGGTAGTTGGCACAGTTCGGATCGCTTTGCATGATACCGAACTCGAAAATCTCGCGCAGCGTGAGCTTGACCAAGGCCTCGGAAACTCGATTGCGTTCCTCACTGGGTGCATCTCTCACCGTTTCGATGGAGCGACCTTCCAGAAAGGACATCGTTAGAACTTCTGGCGTGCTCCAATCTGGATAGAACTCTGGGATTTCGAACGCTTCATCGCCCTGCAATAGGTCAGCAAAACAGCGCATGTATTGCCCCTCGCGTTCATAGTCCGTTTCTTCATGTAATTGACTGCGCGCCTCTTGGATATACGGAGCCATATCAAAGCTTTTGGGAAGCAGACCTGACATACGAACCAGAGTGGCAACATTGGCCACATCGCTGTCGATACTGCGCGCGATACCGGGATATTGCACTTTGATCGCCACATCGCGCCCGTCTCTAATAGTTGCACGATGTACTTGCCCAATGCTCGCTGCCGCTATGGGCCTTACATCGAAGGTTTGGAAGGAGTTTCGCCAATCTGAACCCCAGGCTTGGTTCAGGACGTCACGCAATTGTTTCGGCGGCATGAAATGCGCCTGATCTCGCAGACGCGCCATGATTTCTGCCAGTTCAGCCGGTAAGACCTCACCTGCATCCATCGAAATCAACTGACCCACCTTCATCGCGGCCCCTCGCATGCGAGCAAGCCGATCCGCGATCCGTGTCGCGTTACCCGGTGTCATCAACAAACCACGCATATCGGGTCGCGCACCGCGACCGATCTCTCGCAGGGCGCGTACTGCCACGTTCCCCGCAATGCCTGCCGTCATGCTGCTCAAACCGGCAACTCGGACCAAACGGCTTGTAGGAACAGCCAAAGGGGTAGGCGGGGATTTAGGGTCGGGCATCAATTCTCACCAAAACTCGGTTCCAGGAGAGCCTTTGATGCGACCCTTTAAGTTCTCGGTGGCCCAGCCTCCATAGAAGTTCCCGGGTTGCGGGATCACACGGTGCTCACCAACAAAACAAGCGTCCATAAGTCCGGGGTAAAAGGCGAGATAGCCCTTAATCTGTTCAAATCTGGTGGTTGGTGCACCATAACTCCACGCAGCTTTCTTAGCCGCGGCCGCCCCGCTCTGAACGTCCCAGTAACTCGCAACACCCTTCCACTCGCAGTACGATTTACCCAAGGCCTTTGTCAGAACGGCATCAATTGTATGCGGTGGGATGTAGTAAGTTGGGGCGTGGTGAGTTTCGAGAACCAGAAACGCCTGATCGGTTTCCACGATTGTTTCACCGCCGAACTCTACTCTTACGGTACGCGGCACCGCCCGCAGCGCAGGTGGCCGCGGATAGTCTTGAACGTCTTCAGTTGTCAAAGCTGTCATTGCGGACTCGAAATGTGTATTCGGCTGTTCTTTCTGTGAGGTAGCGCGCCGACAGCGTTATTCTAGCGAGATAGCTTTCAACGCATGGCAGGTGAACTTGCACCAAAATTGGGCTTAGTGTCAGCGTGGAACGGGCAGCGTTATTTGACCGACTGTGCAGCCTGAACCGCCGAAAAGAGTGTCCTAAGCCTACCAGTTCGCCAACAGTTCGCCCATGCGCTTAAGGCCAAGGTCGAGGTTGGCAATAGCACCTCCTCCGACACCTAGTCGGATGTGGTTCTGCATCCCGTAAGACGAGCCCGGCAAAAGAAATGTCCGATAGGGATCGGCGAGCAAGCGTTTGGCAAAAACATCACCATCAATCCCGTCGAGCCGTGCCAATCCAATCAATCCAGCCTGAGGTTTGACCCAATCCAGGCAGGGCTGATCGGCAACATACCGATCAAGGCGTTCCAGCGTCTTAATCCCTGCTGCCCGCGCAGTTTTCAAAGCCTGATTATATCGGTCAGGCCTCAAGGCGATTTCGGCGATGACTTCGCCGAGAATATTCATAATTTCGCTAGAGTTTTCCCGCAGGATGATGGCATCCCACATCAAATCAGAATCACGGCAAACCATCCACCCAGTGCGTAGTCCTTGGAGCCCCAGTGCCTTGGAAACGCTGCCCGTCGTGATGCCCCTAGGATACAAACCGGCTATCGAAGGGGCGCGAGACCCGTCCCACTCCAATCCTGCGTAAACCTCGTCAACAACCAGCCATGCACCTACGCGATCTGCAATTTGGACAAGCCTTTCCAGCTCTGTTTGGGTCATCAGGCGCCCGGTGGGATTATTGGGGTTGGTTACAAAGATCAGTCGAGTGCGTTCTGTTACTGCGGTCTCAACTTTGTCGAGCGGCAATAACCAACCAGCACTCTCTTCTCGGTCGACAACTTTGAGCGTCGCGCCGACTGCCTCTGCCAATACTCCCACTTGTGGCCAGCCCGGGCGTTCCGTTACGACTTCGTCGCCCGGTTGGACCAATTGCATGAATGCAAGATAATTGGCTTCTGCTGCGCCGGCGGTGATCAGGACGTCGTCTGGCTTGCAAACATCAGACAAACCGGCGCGGTCCAAAACATGTCGTCGTAAAGCAGGCAGACCCCGAAAACTCTTTTGGTTCCAATCCAACGGCAGCGCTGGATCCAGCGCATCCATGAACTCACCCAAACGCGGCGACTCGGACAAGGAAAACCCAACGAAAGCTTCTGGATCCGTTTCCGTGGTATCCAGTAGGTACTGAAAGAGTGTGTGTATCTTGACTTTCATGCTCTACTCAAAATCTATGTAGTCAATCAGGGAGATAGTCTGTGCAAGCAGAGGGATTTGTCAAAGGGCGACCGATTGACCTTGCGGTTTTGGACTACGGGCTGTTCAAGGTCCATTCCACTGGCCGCATCATAGGTATCTGCGGGTTTCTGATCCGGACAGATTTGGGAGAATCAATACTCATCGATACTGGGTTTCCTGAAAAATATGCCACCGATACCGACGCCGCGGTCAAAGAAGATCGATTGTATGAGTTCGGCGACGTCTTGAAGTGTGAACCAGACAATCTTCCAAGCGCACAACTGGCAAAACTCGGGCTTATTCCGTCAGACATTACACTACAGATTTGTACGCACACCCACATCGACCATATCGGGGCACTGGGCGACTTTCCAAGCAGTCCAATTCTTATCTCTGCTGCGGAGCGAGCCTTACCCCGCCCGTTGTACTGGGGCGATATGCGGCCTTTGGAGTGGCCCAACCAGGATTATCTCTTAGTTGACGGCGATGTAGAGATTGGGCCGGGTATCTTAGTTTTGGCGGCGCCAGGCCATGCGCCTGGCCAGATCGCCGTGATGGTCCATCTTCCGTCGGGGGCGATTTTATTAACCAGTGATGCGATTTCCCGACCAGCAGAAATCGACGAGAAGTTTGCCGGGTCTTGGGACGAAGATGCAGCGATTGCCAGCGCAGAAAGGTTGATGCGCCTTGCATCCGAGCGAGACGCCTTTGTAATCTATGGGCATTGTCCAAGCCAGTGGCTTGTTCTGAAGAAAGCACCAGAAGTCTACAGCTGATCCTACCCCGTGGACCATTTTCCCGAAAAGTGATGTCGCACCCGAGAGTTATCTGACGTCGCGCCCTTGGTTCAGAATAATCACATTCCCACTGGAAACATCACCGGCCGGCGAAATGAGAAAACCGACCCAAGAGGCGATTTGCTCAGGCAGCATCGCGCGACCATGTGGCATGGCACTGACGGCTTTCTCCAAGACTTCCTCAGTTAAGACATTGAACAAAGGTGTTTCAGTCATGGCAGGTGCCAGCGAATTCACACAGATTTTTTCCTGTGCGTATCGACGGGCGAGGTCTTTCGTAAGGGTATCCATCGCCGCTTTTGACGCCCTGTAATGCGGAGGGTCAAACACATCGAAATTATAAGCACCGTTCGATGAGATATTTACAATCTTTTTGATGCCTTCGCGTTCCAACATAAATTGGACCGCCTGCTGGCAACAATGGAACGCAGAGTTAAAGTTGATTGCCATCTGCTTTTCGAGTTCCTCGGGCGGAATATTCGGGAAGTCAGACATAAAGCAGGTGCCAGCGTTGTTTACCAAAGCATCCAGACCACCATTCTCTTCCTTAATGCCATCAAACGCATGAGCGATTGCAATAGGATCCGTTAGGTCAAGGCAGATAGGCGTGAAATCCGAACCTAACTCAGTTGCCATTTCACCTAGGCCCTCCTCGTTAAGGTCCAGTCCAACAACTTGGAACCCATCTGCCCACAGTTGGCGACAGATGGCCCGCCCCATCCCTCCCGCGGCGCCAGTCACAACCGCTGTTTTCATAGCAACTCCTCCCACCTTGACATGATTTTCGGATACTTCGATTTAAAGAAGGAAACTCACAACCCTTTTATCCGAAAGCCGCGAAAGTCAATTCTGCTTGAATTCAGTACGCGTCCGTTTTGGGCTCAAGCTAGACTTTGCAAAGTCCGCTTTCTGCGTATTGCTGTAATTGGGGCATAGCGCAGCATCGGCCAAAGTGGACTCCGAAGTAGACATTCGCGGCACTCGGTTTGAACGACTGCTATGCGGACTATGCAGCCGTTTGCTCAGATTGGCCTAATCTCTGCTCTCTTCAAAAATCGCACGGTATGAGGTTGCGTGTCTGTGTCTTGAACAACCGTTACGATTTCAGCCATTGCTGATACTGGAATGGGCGATGTGTCCTGTAACGACCGTACCAAGCCAATTGGTCCTCGAAATTAAGCCAGGCTCTCCTCGGGGATGCCCGGTTGGCGAAAAGAGACTTGTCACAGGCCGAAGAAGTGGTGGCTTTGCAAGCGCCGCCCCTTTGCAATGATGTCTGGCGCGTGCTGTGCCTAGATGAGATCGCTAGGCGATTGCGTCTTCATTGACCACATCAGCGAAGGATTTGAAGAATTTGGCCGCAAGTTTCTTGGCAGTGCTTTGGATCAGCCGGCTGCCCAGTTGAGCCAGCTTTCCGCCGATATCGGCCTTTGCCTGATACCGCAGGATCGTCGTGTCGGACCCGTCGGCTGTGAGCGTGACATCTGCGCCGCCCTTGGCATGCCCAGCGGCACCGCCATTGCCCTGGCCGGTCAGCGAAAAGGCATCCGGCGCGCCTGCGGTGTCGAGTTGGACGTCACCGTTGAACCTGGCCTTCACCGGCCCGACCTTGAGGACGACCTTTGCCTCCAGTTCAGTATCCGAGTGCTTGATCAACTCTTCGCAGCCCGGAATGCATTGCTTTAGAACCTCGGGGTCGTTGAGCGCGGCATAGACCTGCTCTTTGGGTGCGTTGATGATGATTTCGTCTGCCAGTTCCATGGGATGTCCTTTTAGCAACAGGGAAATTTGATGGTGGCCAGATGGCTGGCTTGCTCAGGTGTAAGTGCTGTCTTTCGGCGCAGTCGGGCTGCGATTTCTCGAACGAATTTCATGTGATCTGCTCCAGCGTGCCCGCCTGAAAGGCGGCATAGGCCTCGGGGGTGTCCACATCCATGTAAAAGCCGGGAGAGGCCAATGGGTGAAACTGGACATGTTCGGGATGGGTTCGGGTGAACTTCTTGCAGCCCGGTGATCTGGGGTTTGCCAGAAGCCGGGCACGCAAGTTTGCAGGCACCACGATCGGGTTGCCGCGCTTCTGATCGACCGCCGGAATGGAGATACGTGCGCTGTCAGTCGCCACGTGTGCGGCCAGCAATGACCGGATGTCAGCGACGTTCAGAAGCGGCTGGTCGCCCAATCCGATTAATACCGTATCGTCATCACGCGCCGCACGAAGCCCGCAGGCGACCGATGTGGGCTGACCGTCACCGTAAGCCGGGTTGAAAACCGTCTTGGCGCCACTGCCTGCAAGGGCTGTTTTGATCTCATTCGCCTGATGTCCCGTGACCACCAGCACAGGCCCCGCCGTGGCGGCGCCATAGACATCGACCATATGGCGGATCATTGGAACATCGCCATGGGGCAGAAGCAGCTTGTTCCGCGCGCCCATGCGGCGCGAAAGCCCTGCGGCCAGTATGATCGCAGTGACATCACGCATCGGCCTGCTTCACCGCCGCGCGCCGATCCTGAACAAGTTGCGCCAGTATGGACAGGGCTATTTCCTCAGGCGTGACCGCGCCAAGGTTAAGACCCGCCGGGGCCTTTACCCCGTCGATGGCGGCTTGTTCAAAACCGTCAGCGCCTAGTTTTTCTGCAAGCGAAGTGTATTTTCTGCGGCTGCCCACGAAGGCCACATAGGTCGGTTGCGTGTTGAGCGCGGCCTTCAAGGCGTCAAGATCACCCTGCCCTTGCGTGGCAACAACCACAAAGCACTGCTGATGTGGTTTGCCTTGCACCGGGGTCGAAGACACAGACCAGTGAAACTGCGGGGCAAGCGCACTCAGCGCCTGTGCTACCGGTGATGCTCCCATGACAACAAGTTGCGGTGACGGCAGGCAAGGTTCGATGAAGATGTCGACCGTGCCACGAGAGGGGCACCCATTGCGGGCAAATCGTGTGCCGTCTACTTCATCGCCGGCTGCAACGCCTTTTTCCGCCAGCAAATCCTCGGGTGCGACAGACACAAGCTGTGGCGTGCCGTCCTGCAACGCCTGCAGCGCCGCGCGTTTGACGGCACCTCGGGTGCAACCGCCGCCGAGCCAGCCTTGCAGGATCGTCCCATCGGCGCTGAGCAGCGCCTTGGCCCCCGGTTTGGCGGCGGTGGAACCAGCGGTGCGCACGATGGTGGCAAAGGCAAAGGGTTCGTCCTTGTCGCGCAACTCCTGAGCGGCCTCGGCCAGGTCTGATGAAAGAATTTCGGCCGGGGTCATAGGCGTGCCAGCTCCTGTTCCAGCGCGGCCAGATCACCCAGCGTGTTGGCCGCTTTGAAGACATCCAGATAGGGAAGTGCCGCCGCCATGCCCTCGGCCACGGGTGCGTAGTCTGCCCACCCTTTCAGCGGGTTGAGCCAGATCACCTTGCAGCCGCGTTTGCGCAGTTTTTCCAACGCGGTTGCGATCATGTCAGGTGCCTCAGTGTCGTAGCCATCCGACAGGATCAGCACGACGCTACGACCATCGACAAAGCGTTTGGCATAGGTGTCGGCAAAACGCCTGAGCGATGGGCCGATCCTTGATCCGCCGCCGAACCCGTCGGCCATCAGTGACATCCGGCCAATCGCGCGCATCGCGTCCTTGTCACGCAGCGCCTCGGTGATGCGCACAAGGCGGGTGTGGAACAAATAGGCGTCGGCGGCTGTATCAGCCCGCATTAGGCCAGCGAGGAACGCCAGAAAAACTTTGGCATAGACGGACATGGACCCGGAGACATCGCACAGCGCCACGATCTTGCGGGTGCGGTCCGGGCGTTTCTTGCGCCACAGGTGCAGAGGCTCTCCGCCAGTGGCCAGGCTGTGGCGAATGATCTTGCGAAAATGCAACCGATCGCCTTTGCGCGCGGCAATGCGGCGGCGGGATCGCGTGTCACGCAAGGCAGCCCCAAGGCGGCGTGCGACGTCTTCGGCCTCGGCAATCTCTTCCGGGCGGACAAGGTCGCGCAGGTCACGCCGGTTGAGGTTGCGTTGTGCGGTGGCGATCAGCTTGCCGGTCCCGTCGCTGTCGGACGCCCCGCCTGTGTCTTCCGGGGCCGTGGAGGTTCCTGATGCGCCCGCGTCTTCGCCCTTGGCATCGCGTGAGGAATGCACGTCATCGCTGACCGGGGACGACGAGGTGGGAACGACCTTCTGCCGCACGCGGCCCATGTCCATCCAGTAGCTGTCGAAAAGGTCGTCGAACCTTTCATACTCTTCCTTGCAGCCCGTGCAGACAGCGCGCAAGGCACGGCGGCTGTCGTCGGGGCGGATGGCGTCCACCTCGTCCAGCGCCTTCAGGGCAAGGTCCGCTTCGGCCACGCCAAGCCGCAAACCGTTGTCGCGCAAATGAGCGATGAAGCCCGCGATCCGCGCGGCAGGGCCGGGATCGCGGCCAGCAAATTTCGTCACCCGGCTCATGCAGCCTTGCCAGCGATACGCCCGGCCACCTCTGGCGTGATCTGGGCCTGATCGCTTTGGGTTTTCAGCAACGTCGTCAGCGTCGATTGAAGGACCGCGGGGTTTTCGGTCAGATCAGCGATGCCAAGACCCATCAACGCCGCGGCGAAATCCAGCATTTCGGCCACGCCAGGGGTTTTCTCCAGCTCTTCTTGGCGCAGCTTTTGCACAAATCCGACGATCTGCTCGCCCAGCCGAATCTCGACGTCGGGGCAGCGGGCCTTGAGAATGGCCAGTTCGGTCGCACGGTCCGGGTATTCCACGAAGGTATAAAGGCAGCGGCGACGCAGGGCGTCAGACAGGTCGCGGGTGCCGTTCGACGTCAGGATCACGACCGGGCGGCTTGTCGCCGTGATCGTGCCCAGCTCGGGGATCGACACTTGATAGTCCGAGAGGATTTCCAGCAGGTAGGCTTCGAACTCCTCGTCCGCCCGGTCAATCTCGTCGATCAAAAGGACCGGGGGCGTTTCCTGGGTAATGGCCGCCAGCAAGGGGCGTTCCAGCAGAAAATCACTGGAAAAGATGCGGTCTTCTAATGCCTTGCCTGTTTCGCCAGCCTCGGAGGCCGCTCGGATGGTCAGCAGCTGCCGCTGGTAGTTCCATTCGTAAATCGCCTGCGCCGCGTCCAGTCCTTCATAGCACTGCAGCCGGATCAGGCGCGTATCCATCACCGTAGACAACGTGCGCGCGATTTCGGTCTTGCCGACACCTGCCGCCCCTTCCAGCAATAGCGGACGGCCCAGCGACAAAGCCAGTTGCAGCGCAACGGTCAGATCGTCCGAGGCCACATAGCCTTCGCCAGCCAGCGCGGTTTTCAAGTCAGTCCAGGTCATTCGTGTCTCCGTAGGGCGAGGATCACCTCGCCCTACCAAAGGGATCAATCGTGCAGGCCAAGCTCGTTGGCCGTGCGCCAAATCCGCCAGTGATCATGCGGCATATTGGTATGCCGGTTGCCGAAGGGGCGGAACGCGTCCTGCACCGCGTTCGAGAAACAGGGCACGCCGCCCACGTGCGGGCTCTCGCCCACGCCCTTTGCGCCGATCGGGTGATGCGGGCTGGGTGTGACGGTGTAGTCGGTTTCGTAGTTCGGCACTTCCCATGCCGTAGGCAGGAAGAAGTCCATCAGCGTGCCGGTCTTGACGTTGCCCATGTCGTCATAGGCAATCTCTTGCCCCAGAGCGACGGCGAGGGCTTCGGTCAAACCACCATGCACCTGGCCTTCGATGATCATCGGATTGATCCGCGTGCCGCAATCGTCCAGCGCATAGAAGCGGCGAATTTCCGTCACACCCGTGTCGCCGTCGATGTCCATCACACAAACATAGGCTCCGAACGGATAGGTCATGTTGGGCGGGTCGTAATAGCTGACGGCCTCAAGCCCCGGCTCGATCCCCGGAATGGCCTGGTTGTAGGCTGCAAAGGCGATTTCCTTCATCGTCTTGAACTTTTCAGGCGCGCCTTTCACGACAAACCGATCAACGTCGAATTCCACGTCATTGTCGTGAACCTCAAGCAGGTACGCCGCGATCATCTGCGCCTTGGCGCGGATCTTGCGGCCGGCCATGGCCGTGGCTGCGCCTGCCACAGGGGTAGAGCGCGACCCGTATGTGCCGAGGCCATAGGGTGCTGTATCGGTGTCGCCTTCCTCGATGGTGATGCTGTCGGCAGGCAAGCCGATCTCCGAGGCAAGGATTTGCGCGAAGGTTGTCGCGTGGCCTTGCCCCTGGCTGATCGTTCCCAGGCGAGCAATCGCCGACCCGGTCGGATGGATGCGGATTTCGCAGCTGTCGAACATACCAAGCCCAAGGATATCACAGTTCTTTACTGGGCCGGCGCCGACAATCTCAGTAAAGAAGCTCAAGCCAATGCCCATCAACTTGCGCGTCTTGCCAGCTTTGAAGTCCTCGACCCGCTGGGCCTGTTCGGACCGCAGCCCTTCGTAATCGACTGTCTTGAGCGCCCTATCCCATGCGGTGTGATAATCGCCGCTGTCGTACTCCCAACCAAGGGCGGCGGTGTAGGGGAACTGCTCCTTCTTGATGAAGTTGATCCGGCGTAGCTCCGCTGCGTCCATGTTCAACTCTATGGCCAGAACCTCGATCATGCGTTCGATGAAGTAGACCGCCTCGGTCACCCGGAACGAGCAGCGATAGCTGACGCCGCCTGGGGCTTTATTAGTGTAGACGCCATCGACCTCTAGATAGGCGGTCGGGATGTCGTAGGAGCCGGTGCAGATGTTCATGAAGCCCGCCGGGAACTTTGTGGGATCGGCGCAGGCATCAAAGCCGCCGTGGTCGGCTGTCACATGGCAATGCAGCCCGGTGATTTTGCCGTCCTTGGTGGCAGAGATCTTGCCGGTCATATGATAGTCGCGGGCAAAGGCGGTGGTCATCAGATTGTCCATCCGGTCTTCGATCCACTTTACGGGCTTGCCCGTGACGATCGACGCCACGACCGAGCAGACATAGCCCGGGTACGCGCCGACCTTGTTGCCAAAGCCGCCGCCAATATCGGGGCTGATCACGCGGATGTTGTGCTCTTCAATGCCCGAGATCAGCGACACGACCGTCCGGATCGCGTGCGGCGCCTGGAACGTGCCCCACAGCGTCAGCTTGCCGTTAACCTTGTCCATCGACGCCACGCAGCCGCAGGTTTCCAGCGGGCACGGGTGGGTGCGATGGTAATACATGCTTTCAGTCGCAACGACCTCGGCGTTGGCGATGACCTCGTCCGTTGTGCCCTTGTCGCCCGCGTCCCATGTAAAAATGTGGTTGGGATGTTTGCGGGGTCCGTGTGCGCCATCGGGAATTGACCCGTCTTCGCCAACAAGATCTTCGCGCAGCACCACATCCGATTGCAAAGACTCGAACGGGTTGACGATGACAGGCAGTTCTTCGTAGTCAACCTCGACCGCCTCGATCCCGTCAGCGGCGGCATAGCGGTCTTCGGCGACGACATAGGCGACTTCCTGGCCCTGAAATAGCACCTTGCCATCGGCCAGTACCATCTGCTTGTCGCCCGCCAGCGTCGGCATCCAGTGCAGCCCCAGCGGCTCCAGATCCGCCGCTGTCAGCACGGCCAGAACGCCGGGCACCTCAAGTGCGGCAGCGGTATCGATGCTCTTGATCCGTGCATGGGCGTAGGGAGAGCGGACAAAGTCGCCAAACAGCATGCCATCCAGCTTGATGTCATCGACATAGTTGCCCTTGCCTTGGGTAAAGCGCGCATCCTCGACCCGCTTGCGCGAGCAGCCCATGCCTTTGAGATTGTCGACACGTTCTTCGCGGGAAATATCGTCCTTCATTCTGCGGCCTCCTTGGCTGCATTCATTTCGGCTGCGGCGGCCTGAATGGATTTCACAATGTTCTGATAACCCGTGCAGCGGCAGATATTGCCGGCCATACCAAAGCGGATTTCTTCTTCGGTCGGGTTGGGAATTTCTTCCAGCAGCTTGGTCGCCCGGGTGATCATCCCCGGCGTGCAATAGCCACACTGCAATCCGTGGTGTTCTTTGAACGCCTCTTGCAGAGGGTGAAGGTTTTCAGGTCCGCCGAGACCTTCGATAGTTGTCACCTCGGCGCCATCGGCTTGCGCCACGAACATGGTGCAGGATTTCACCGACTTACCGTTGATTGTGACCGTGCACGCCCCGCAGTGGGATGTTTCGCAGCCAATGTGCGGCCCGGTGATGTTCAGCCGTTCGCGCAGCGTATAGATCAGCAGTTCGCGCGGTTCGGCCAGGAATTCCTCGTCCTTGCCGTTCACGTTCATTTTGATGTGCATTTTCTTGGACATGGTGTGTTCCTCTTACGCCCGCGACCAGGCGCGCTCGATGGCGCGGCGCAGGATGACGCCCGCCACATGATTCTTGAATGCGACGGGGCCGCGGTTGTCTTCGGTTGGGTCGATATCGCCCAGCATCGCAGCCACTGCCGCGTCCAGTGCGGCGGCATCGACAGATGTTCCCACCAGCGCGGCGCCCGCATCCTCGGAATAAACCGGCGTGTCGCTTAGGTTCGTCATAGCGATGGAGGCGCTGACGCACGTTCCGTCGTCCTTGACGATCTGCACAGCGGCGGCGGCCGTCGCGTAGTCGCCGATCTTGCGCTTTTGCTTTTCGTAGGCGTAGCCGCCAGCTGGCGTGGGGATGGTCACGGCGGTCAGCACCTCTTCATCCTCGCGCGCGGTCATGTAGGCGGCCTCGTAAAACTCCCGCGCGAGGATATCACGCTCGCCATCCGGGCCGACCAAGGTGAACACCGCATCAAGGCATTGCATCAGACCCGGCATGTCATTGCCCGGATCGCCATTGGCGACGTTGCCACCGACGGTGCCCATGTAGCGGACTTGAGGATCAGCGATCTGCAAGGCAGCCTCGCGCAGGATGGGGGCGGCATCCGCGAGGCCGGCATGGTCTATGATTTCGGCCTGCGTGACCATTGCGCCGATCCGAACGCCGTCGGCACCTAGTTCGATATCCGACATACCTCCGACATCCTGAAGGTCGATCAGGTGTGGGACTTCCGCCATGCGAAGTTTCATCATCGGAATCAGACTGTGCCCGCCTGCCATGACGCGCGCGTCATCTCCGTATTCTTCAAGTACAGCCAGAACGCCAGCCATATCCTGAGGACGGTGATATTCAAATGCCGCTGGAATCATCGGCTCTCCTCCCTAAAGCGAATGCTCAGTGTCGGAGGAAGTTTGCATGCGACAGCAAGCCACATCACCAGAAAATCAGTGAAACACAGGTCTTTTGCACGAAATGCGCGTGCTCACGCACCAATTGCGCCGCCCTGCGACGCAAGCACGTCCTGAACAACCTTCAGTTTGGAACGGCTAACGGGTGCGGGCGGCAGATCACCCCTGTCGAAAAGGCAGCGCCCTTTGTCCTTGGTTCTTTCAAACCGCGAGACACGGGCAGGGTTGACCAAGTAGCTGCGATGCGTCTGCAGGAACCCCAGCGGCAAGAGGCGTTTGGAAGCCACGGTGATCGGCCAGACACAGAACAGCCGTTCGTCCTCGGTATAGATCTGCGTGTAGTGCCCATCGGCACGTACGAAAACAACGTCTCTTGCCCTGACAAAGACTTTGTTGCCGTCTGCCTCGCAAGGGATCTGCAGATCCGCCTTCAGTTCCGGCTCGAGCTTCGCTCGCTGGTGTTGCTCTTGTGATCCGGGCGTGACGAGATACGTCACGCTGACCCAGAGGCACGCACCAAAGATCACAAAGCTGAAGAAGATCACACCAAGTGCCAAAGTTTCATTGCTCATGGTGGGGCCAAATTCAGTAGCGGTGGACGCTTGCACAAAATTGGTTTCCGCAATCGCCAGAAAATGAGCCGAGCAAACTGCAATCGCAAAACAAATCGTCCCAAGCACGATGTTGCGGTTCGTGCGCTTTCCGTAGGCGATCCAGAAGGCAAGAATGCATAGCCCGATGGCCACGATGGAAGAAAAGACGACACCCGACGTCGTATAGACCGCGCGGCACAACTCCAGACCGGCCATGCCGATATAGTGCATGACCAGAATGCCGGTCCCGACAACGCAGCCGGAAAGCGAAATGATGAGCGGTGTGCGGTCAGCGAAATGCAACAGGATCAAGGCCGCGCCAACAAGAAGGATCGCTGACAGAGCCGACACCAGCGTGATCGCCGCATCGTAGTAGAACAATATCGGCAGCTTCAAACCCAGCATGGCCACGAAGTGCATCGCCCAGATGCCGCCCCCCAAGGCGACGGCCGCAAGCGCGATCGACGCCTTTTTTTGAAACATCGGTTTTTCTGACAGATCGCGGGTCAGCGAAAGACCTGTGAACCCCGCGACAAGTGCCACGACGCAGGACATTGCGATCAGGAAGCTGCTATGGTCGACGGTCAGAAACTCCATGCTGAAGAGGATGGCCAAGACTCAAGCGATTTGCAATCAGTGCCGTTCGCACGGCCTCCATCGCTTGCCTTGGAGTGCGGTCAGCGACAGCCGTAACTCTAAATGACTGAAGGCTCTACGGCTGATACGCTAGAGCTGCAGAAACCCAAATGCAATTGTCCGATAGAAGACATTCAAGTACTTTTCTGCATTCGGCACTTTGGGCTCTGAGCGACCTTTGTTGGCTGACCGACGTGCAGATGGCGAAGCGCGCGCCCTTCTTCCCGAAGTCGCACGGCAAGCCCCGGGGTCATGACAAACGGGTGTTGAGTGGGATTATCTTCATCAATCGCACTGGTTTGCGCTGGCGAGATGCCTCTGGCGAATACGGGCCTCGCAAGACGCCGGTCAAGTACGACAAGCGCAGTTACAAGCGGCGAAATCGCATCGAGATAATGTTTGGCAGGCTCAGGGGCTGGGGGTGCGTGGCGACACGCCATAATCGTTGTCCCAAGGTCTTCATCTCAGCAATCGCACTCGCGGCAACCGTCATCTGCTGGTTATGAATACTGACCCTAGGTATACGAGAGTGGTTAAGCTTTCCTCTCAACGGATGGTAGAAAGCCTCATTTTGTCCATAAAAAATTGTCTTTTTCTGGGAAAACCATTAGGTTTTATGAAAATGGTGGAAAACACCGGAGGCAGTAAGAGAGCAGATGCCAAAACCGAAAACACGTGTTTTGCGGACAAGGGTTCCTGCGCGCCTCATGGGAAAAAGGGATGGTCTGTTTTTCCTGTGGGGACAGATAGAGCGCGCGCGTTTGAAAATCGAAGACGGCGAACGCCCTGATGGTGCAGCCTCGGATGGGGCAAGAGTAGACATGGCTGGCGAGGCCAAAGGATCAACGGCGGCATTGGTGGACGAATTCATCTTCTACTGACTTTTGTGATGAAGCTGAGCCTGACGGGTCTATTTTTTCTCGAAAAACAGGATAACTTCACCCAGGCGTACGCCATAGCGTGAGACATACGCACGGTTCAGCAGGCGGTCGTCATCCAGCAGCCACATCCAGTCGTCAAACGTGACGCGCATGGTTCCGTCCTTGATCGGCAGGTCGATCTTGTATTTCCAGTTGAACGTATCCCCGCGTTCAATCCCGCTGGCGGCGCCCAGCACGCCAGGGGCCATACCGGTCCAAGTATCTTCTCCGGTCTTGGTCAATGCCCAGATGCGTTGCTCAGTCGCGCCATCATCGTAGACGAAGTCTTCGATCAGGGTCAGGGTTTCGCCGTCCCAAGTGCCGTCAATGTCGACCTTGAATCTGCGGGGGATGTTCCCCAGAACATCCTGAAACTGACCGTAGGCCACGGTTTCACCTTCAAAAAATTCCTCGAGGTTCAACTGTCGGTCAGAAAGAAAGGTTTTTGGTACCTTCGGTTTACTGGAGCAGGCCGTCAGAAGCGCGAGACTCGCGATGGCGACACAGGCGATCACGGAGCGAACGGTGATCATTGCAACGGTTTCCCGTCCGAAGTCGCGTCATATCCGTTCGAACCAATTGCGTGGGTCGGTTTTGATTTCGGGTTTGCACGCATTGTGGCCACAAGTTCCGCGACCTTGATGCCAAATTTGCGCATCTCGGACCGGTTCATGATGACGCCATGTTCTGTAAGATACATCCAGTCGGTGACATCCAGAGTATGCCCGCCAGCGTCTTCGGGCAGGATGATGCGATAGGTCAGTTTCACGGTTGACCCCGAGATGACACCCCGGCCTTCGCCCACGATATCATCCGCCATTGCCGTGAATGTGTCTCCGGTTCCCAGCGTCAGGTACCATTTGCGGGTCATCTGTTTTCCGTTTGAATAAGTGAAGTACTCGGTCAGCGTGCCCGAGTTGCCTTGCCAGTCGCCGGCCATGCGGGCGACAAAGCTGTTCGACATTTTGCCGTTGGGGCCATAGATCAGGCCCTCGGACACGATCTCTCCATTCAGGTGTTTTTTCAGCGAAAAACTTGGACCGGTGCCACTGTAATCGGACGGAGATTGCGCACGAAAGCTCAGCAGTCGGGTGCGGATGAATATTGCGATCAGAAGGACCAACAGGATGATAGCGATAGCGTTCATTTGCTTGTGACCTCGGTGGGCAGGGTCAAGACCATCCCGAACGCCCCGACTTTCAGGATGCAGGGCAGCACCGCATAGGCAAGGTTGAGTGTATCCAGTGCCTGTGCTGAATTGGTTTGACCAGGGGTGAAACCGCTGCGTTCCAGCAGCGGCAGAGTGAAAAAAGCAGCCAGGGCGAGGCCCAGCTTGCCAGCGAAGGACCAGATGCCAAACGCGGCCGACGCGTTCAGCCCGGCCCGGGTCAGGACGACCGAGAACATCGCGGGCAACACGACCATGTCCGCACCAAGGGCCGCGCCCGAGGCGAGACAGATGACGGCGAACCCGGTAAGGTTTCCCGCGCTCAGTGTGGCCGCGCCGATAAAGCCAGCGATCGAGAGCGGCATCGCGATTATCAGAGTCTGTTTCGGGCCAATTCTGTTGCTGAGCTTTGCCCAGAGCGGGACGCTCGCGCCTGCGCTCAGGAAGAACAGGATCAACAAGGGGCCCGCTTTGCCCGGCAGTTGCAGCCGATCTTCCACAAAAAACAGAAACAGGGTGGAGGTGATGGCGACCGGGAGGCTGTTTACCAAAGCCAGTGCAAGAAGGCGCAAGCCGCCGGCCTGACCCAGTCCAGAAAAAGACAAACCTGTTCCTGTTATCGGGGTCCGTCGCCAGATCGGGACAGTCAGCACCAGAGTCAGAACGGATAGCAGCCCCAGAAACGCTCCGAATGCGGGGTAGCCTTGGGATTGCGCGCCCAAAGCAACCAATAGGGCTGGTGCGCTGGCTGCGATGACCACCCCGGTCAACTGCCCGCCTTCACGAAAGGCGGCCAGTGTCATCAGTTCTTTCGGATCGGTTCGCTTTGCCAAAGTTGCGCTGCGACCGTACAGAAGAATGGTTCCCAGGCTGTATGCCGAGAACAGCAAGATCAGGATTGCGACCAGTTCCGGCACGCTGGCACCCTGCGGCAGATTGAAAAGCAGGGGAAACCCGACCGCCAGCCCCAAAGCCGCCATCGCCGCAAATACAAGCTGGCCACCGGGCCATCTGTCAATTGCCCAACCAATCAGCGGGTCCTGCACCAGATCCACCAAACGGATCAACAGCAGCACGGTACCAATGACCCCAAGGCCAATACCCAGGTTCACGGCTGCAAAGCGCGGCAAGTGGATATAAAGCGGAATACCCGCCGCAGCGAGCATCAGCGCATAGAGGCTGACCCGGGGATAGAGCATCACCGCCCCTGCAGCCTTCGCGTGAAAGACGCTGACCGCGTGTTGTCCCCCAGGAATACGGACATGAAACTGCGCTTGATGCCCGGATACGTCATGGTGCAGGTCTGTTGCCCGTTCAGCCAGAAACTGACCTTGTCGGGACCGTCAGAAACCGCCAGATAGCTGTCCCCTTTTACCACGGCTTTGAAGCACCGGTCCAGTTGGTCGCGAACGGGCACTGAACGGCCGATGCGGTCCATCTCCTCAAGCGTCGAGTTGACCAGCGCTTTCTTCTTGATGTTCTTGCGGTAGGTCAGTTGCAGGGCGATATCTTCGCTCCAACTGAACGGCGCACCATTGGGCGTATAAAGCGTGGCGTCATAAATCGGCAAACCCAGATACCGGAAAGTCGCGGTTCCGCGCAGTTGCGCATCGTTTAGACCTTTCGTGACCGGCGATGCCGCCAGACCCTTGGCGACCAGCAAACAAAGTGCAAGAAGCGCCACGCGCCATATCCCATTATTCGGCGGCAACAGATATGGCCGGGTCTTTACTAGGAATGCCATTGTCAGCTCCGATGGTTTGCGGGGCACCATTGATTTGAGCAACGACATGCATCGCGCTGGCTATCCCGTCTTCGTGAAATCCGTGCCGGTTGTAAGCCCCGGCAAACCAGGTTCGGTTATGTCCCTGCATCTCGCGGATTTGCCCTTGCGCCTTTAGGGCGGCCTTGTCGAATACCGGATGGGCAAATTCGACCTGATCATAGATTTTATCCGCGGGAATTTCTGATGAGGCGTTCAGCGTTACAAACAGCGGGTCACCGTCCGGAATGTTCTGAAGCCGGTTCATCCAGTAGGTCACGCCCACATCTCCGGCTTGCGAGCGATAGGACCAGCTTGACCAGCACGCGCGCCGCTTTGGCATCTGACCTGGGTCACAATGCAGTATGGCCGTATTGGGCTGGTAGCGGATCGCGCCCAATGCAGCGGCTTCCGCGGGGGTCGCGCCCTCACCCAAAATGGCAAGCGATTGATCCGAATGGGTGGCCAGGATGATTTCATCGAACTGATCCACGGCGCCCTGGCTGTGGATGGTGACGCCCATCTCGTCACGGGATACATTCTGAACGGGGCTGGCCAGACGTATTTCTGCCCCCCGCGCACGAAGGGATGCGTCGATCCGGCGGACATACTCTATGCTGCCGCCTTTGACGGTGTACCATTGATGCTGGTTTGCACGACCACTTGCCAGCAAAGCGTGATTGCGGAAGAACTGCACCAAAGAACGTGCGGGGAACTGATCCACGAACTCGACCGGCGTAGACCAGATGGCACCGCACATCGGCATCAGATAGTTGCGCCGGAACCAGTGACCCAGCCGCAGCTGGTCCACCAACTCACCAATCGTGGTGTCGTCGTCCTTGGCTGCCTCGGGGGCTTCTTTGCCAAACCGCAGGATATCGGCGATCATTCTATAGTAGGCAGGGCGCGCCAGATTGCGCTTTTGTGCGGTCAGAGTGCGCAGGTTGTTCAACCCGTATTCAATGCGCCCATTGTCGATGCTCGCGCCAAAGCTCATCTCACTTTCGATCACGGGTACGCCCAGCTCATCAAACAACCGGGTCAGGTAGGGATAGGTCGCATAGTTGAAGACGATGAAGCCCGTATCGACCGGTTGGTCCCCGTTCTTCCCAGCCATCACCGTGCGGGCATGACCACCAAGTCGCGGTTCTGCCTCATAGACCGTTACGTCGTTGTTTTCTGACAGATAGTAAGCGGCGGAAAGACCCGAAACGCCTGCGCCTACAATCGCGATTTTCTTACGTACACCCCGGGTTTCGTCGAACATTCCAGCCTCTTTATGTGACGTTTTACAAGAAGATACGCAGGGTAGGCGCGAGTGGATCAATTCGATTGGAAATTTTTAGCAGATGCACTACTTCGTGACTTCTGGTTTGAGATTCCGCGAATTGCGCCACCGTTTTGATCCGACGCGGATGCGAAGCCGTATTATTGTGACACACAAGTGAAACGGCCCACACATGAGCAGATTTGACGGGAAAACCATTTGGATCATCGGCGCAAGCGAAGGTCTGGGCCGCGCTTTGGCGCAGGCGCTCAGCCGAAAAGGTGCGTCCCTGATCCTGTCGGCGCGCAATTTGGAGCGGTTGTCCGAGATGTGTTCAGAATTGCCGGATGCGCGTGCGATTCGGTGCGATGTGACCGATTTAGACTCTGTTCGCTCTGCTGTTGCTGAGGTGGGGCATGTTGATGGGCTGGTTTATAATGCCGGTGCGTATGATCCCATGCGTTCGGCCGAATGGGACACCGAGGCGTCTCTCAGGATGAGCGATGTGAACTATCTGGGTGCGCTGCGGGTTCTAGGTGAAACTGTTCCGGGTTTTGTCCGGGCGGGCCAGGGAGAGGTTACTCTGATCGGATCTCTGGCCGGGTATCACGGGTTGCCCGCGGCGATAGGGTATGGCGCCAGCAAGGCCGCGCTGATTTCGCTGGCCGAGACGATGCGGCATGATCTGGCGGGTACTGGCGTGACAGTGCGTATCGTCAATCCCGGCTTCATCAAGACCCGTCTGACCGAAAAGAACAGCTTCAAGATGCCGATGTTGATGACGCCCGAGGATGCGGCGGATCGCGTGGTCAAGGCGATGTCTCACCGCCGTTTCCGTACGGATTTTCCGGCACCGTTTTCCTGGTTCATTCGTCTGATTGACTACCTGCCGGACCTGCTGGTTTATCGTGGAAAATAGACTCTAACAAAACTGTCCCTGACAGAACCAGCCTGCGGACATCGTGCCTCCGTGCCCGTAGAACAACCATAGTCGTTCCCCCTGTTCTGTCACCACCACCCAGTAATCGCGCACCCCGCTGCGCCAGTTGGGGTCATCCAGCCACCATTCCGGCGCGATACGTTCCGGGCCTGTGGCCTGCGCCAGTTGCCAGTCGCGCCCGCGCCAGCGAAAGGTGCAGGGCACATTCGGGGTTTCCGGCGCCATCACGGGTTCGGGCTGCCACATCTGCAAAGGCCGGGGGCGCGGTGGGGCAGGCCAGTCGCGCGCAGGTTCCGACCATGCGGCTGCCAGCGTTTGCGCCGTTTTCTCGGGGATATGAGAGGCCGCCGGGTGCCGCCGCGTGATTGCATCCAGCCCCACCCGTGCGCCCAGCTTGCCGATCAGATCATCCACCGCTGTATTGCCCTCAAGCCGGTTACGGGCCACACGGCGCGCTTCGGCATGACCGGCGATGGTGCGGGCATGGATGGGTTCCGTCTGGATCGCCTCAAGCCGCAGCATGTCGATGCCATAGCCTGCGTCGATCTTGTCAATTTTCATCTCTAATAAAGGGCGAATGCGATTTTTGTCATAGGTCGGGCGTGCAAGGCCGATCTCGATAACCTCAGCGGCCTGATCGGCCCGGTGGGCTTCCAGACGCAGCGTACGGACCCCGCGCCCCTTCTCTTCCAGCTTGGTGCAGAGCGTTGGCAGAATCCGATCGACGGCAGCCATCACGTCTTCGACCAAGCCAATCGGGTTGGGCAGAGTCATCCGCACCGCAAAGTGATGTGGCGGACGGGCGGGCGAGACCGGCTCGGGTGCGCTGCCCATCGCTTGATCCAGGCGCAGCACCAGCCCGCGGCCGAACCGCCGTGCCAAACTGGCACGCGGCTGTCCCAGCAAGTCTCCGATCCGGCGCAGGCCCAGACGATTCAGTTGCGCCACAACCTGATCTTCAAGCCGCAGCGCCGCAATGGGCAGAGGGCTGAGCGCGCCATAGGCCTGTCCCGGCTCGGCAATCCGCGCGCCACCGCCCAGCGCCATCGCCTGTGGCGCGGCCCCGCCCTTGGTCCAGTGCCGCCGCTTGCTTGCCCGGGCGCGGGTGGCGCGAGCCTCTTGGGCAATGGCATCACCGTTGCGATCGGATGTGGCCTCTTGCCCGGCATAGCGGGCCAGCGCCCAGGCCGCGCCCAGCGTGTCGGCGATGCCCATCTGCACGCTCAGGCCCATGTCGGCACAGTCGGTTTCAAGCACGACCAGCAAGGCCTCTTCACCGCCGAACAGATGGGCGCAACCCGACAGGTCAACGATCAACCCGTCCGGAGCCTCTTCGGCCACCCACGGGCTGAACTTGCCCGCCCAGCGGCGCAGCGCGGTCAGAAACGCGGCCTCGGTCGGGGCGTTGCGGGGGCGGGTGATCAGGCTGGCGCACATGGCATGGGCATCGCGTACCGGCTGGCCCACGCGCAGACCAGCGGCCTGTGCCTCGGTGTTTAGCGAGGTGATGACCTGCATGTTCGACTGTTCGGTCACAACGGCCAAAGGTCCGCCATGCAGGCCCCGCGCAGCGCGGATCAGCCGTTCGGCCCCCAGACGGGGGAACCACAGCGAGAGTATTCGGCGTTTGGGCATCGGGCAGACATCAAAATGTTCTCATTTTGTTCTTATTCGAGAATCACCTGCCGAGTCCACGCTTACCCACAGGTCAGACGCTGAATAACACCGGCGCCGTCCACATAGACGTTCAGCCTGTCGATACGGTAATCCTGTGTGGCGATGCCATCCGGACCCAAGACACGAGACCGTTCGGGAAGATCGGCCTGAATCGCTGAAACGGGCTGGCCGACGGACTCGGCAAAGGGCTCGCCCTTGCAAAATGCCAGATCAACAGGTGCGTCTTCTGAAGTGGCGGCAACTTCCTGCGGAATGCTTGTGTCTGCGCAGGCCGCCAGAAGGATCAAGATGGGGATAAAACGGTGCATTGGCGTTCCTCATTCTGGCAATGTCGTTTCTGCAATATCAAATAATTAGCCAACCTGCCAAGAAAGCACAGTTGAAAACACCCTGTATTTGACGCAGGGTCGGGGCAAAAGTGACAGGGAGAAAAGTACCATGCGTACCCGTGCTGCCGTCGCCGTACAGGCGGGCAAACCTTTGGAAGTGATGGACGTGAACCTAGAAGGCCCAAAGGCGGGCGAGGTTCTGGTTGAAATCAAGGCCACTGGCATCTGCCATACGGACGAATTCACCCTGTCGGGTGCCGACCCCGAAGGCCTGTTCCCGGCCATTCTGGGCCACGAGGGCGCCGGCGTAGTGGTCGAGGTCGGCCCGGGCGTCACCAGCCTGAAGCCGGGGGATCACGTGATCCCGCTCTACACCCCGGAATGCCGCGAGTGTGAATACTGCCTGCATCCTAAGACCAACCTGTGCCAGGCGATCCGTGAGACTCAGGGCAAGGGGCTGATGCCCGACGGGACGTCGCGTTTTTCGACCTTGGATGGCGATCCGATCCTACACTACATGGGCTGCTCGACCTTCTCGAACCACACGGTCCTGCCTGAAATCGCACTGGCCAAGGTGCGCGAGGACGCACCCTTCGACAAGATCTGCTATATCGGTTGCGGCGTGACCACAGGGATCGGCGCGGTGATCAACACCGCCAAGGTGGAAATCGGCAGCCGCGCCATCGTGTTTGGTCTGGGCGGTATCGGCCTGAACGTCATTCAGGGCCTGCGTCTGGCCGGGGCCGACCAGATCGTCGGTGTCGACCTCAACCCGTCAAAGGTTGAGATGGCCACCAGGTTCG
The DNA here is from genome assembly GCF_059612005.1 of Ruegeria sp. CDSA141. Classification (NCBI taxonomy): domain Bacteria; kingdom Pseudomonadati; phylum Pseudomonadota; class Alphaproteobacteria; order Rhodobacterales; family Roseobacteraceae; genus Ruegeria; species Ruegeria sp. CDSA141. The sequence goes on along the minus strand of NZ_JBXWPT010000009.1, from coordinate 145,468 downwards.
GCATGACCGATTTCGTCAACCCGTCCGAAGTTGAAGGTGATCTGGTGCCTTATCTGGTCAACCTGACCAAGGGCGGTGCGGATTATACCTTTGATGCCACCGGCAATGTTGGCGTGATGCGCGCGGCACTAGAATCGGCACACAAGGGATGGGGCGAATCGATCATCATCGGCGTGGCACCTGCTGGGGCCGAGATCTCGACCCGTCCGTTCCAACTGGTGACCGGGCGGTCTTGGCGCGGCACCGCCTTTGGCGGCGCGCGCGGGCGCACGGATGTGCCCAAGATCGTCGACTGGTACATGGACGGCAAGATCGAGATCGACCCGATGATCACCCACACCATGGGTCTGGACGACATCAACCACGGCTTCGATTTGATGCATAAGGGTGAAAGTATTCGCTCGGTCGTAGTTTATTGAGACTCTATTCAGAGGTTTTTCGACAACGGCGCGCTGAGTGGTGCGCCGTTTTTTGGAACTACTTTCCGGGCCTTGTGGCCCCGGTATCCGACCGCGGTGATCGCACGCGCAGAACAGGGGTGTTGACTGAGGTGGTGTTGGCCCGGCTTTCTCGCCACACAACATAGATGCCTGACGCAATGATAACACTGGCGCCGACAGCAACCCAGATGTCAGGGCGTTCACCAAAGAAGATCATGCCAAACAGCGTCGCCCAAATGATCTGGCTGTACTGGCTGGGGGCGACAACACCGGCAGGTGCAGCGCGATAGGCCAGAATGATCAGGTGCTGGGCGATCACCGAGAACACCCCAACCAGCGCCATCATCGCCAGATGCAGCAGGGATGGCGGCTGATATACAGCGGGTTGGGCAACGCTCATCACAGCAATAGCCAGCAGCATCGGGTACAGGATCAGAACGGCCGAGCGTTCCTCATTTCCGATCTTGCGCACAAGCACCGAAGCAAAGGCGCTGCAAAAAGCAGCTGTCAGGGCGGCGAGGTGGCCAAGGGTGATGTCGGTCGTACCGGGGCGCAGAACGATCAGGACGCCGATCAGGCCGACGCCAACCGCGGCCCAACGCTGGGCGCGGACCACCTCACCCAGTATCGGGATCGACAAAACGGTGACGATCAGCGGGAAAGAAAACAGCAACGAATAGACTTCGGCCAGTGGCAGGACGGAAAAGGAATAAAACGCGCAGGACATTGCCGTGACCATCAGGCCTGACCGTAATAGAACCAGCCATGGGTGGCGGGGTCGAAAGTTTCCGGTCGTTCGGTCGGTCAGGATCGTGACGGCCATTGGGACAAAGGAAAACAGTGTGGCGAAAAAGATGATCTGCAGCACTGAATAGATACCACCCAGCACTTTGATCAGCGCATCGTGACTTGCAAAGACCGCAAAGCCAAGAAATGCATAGCCAAGCCCCCGCAGGGTGGTGTTCTGAGCGCTCATCGGTCTGGCCTCGGTCAATGTTGGTGTGGTGGCGATATGCCTTAGCAGCGCGGGCGGAGTTCCCGGCTGTCTTCCTTTCTGCTTACCCACATTTTGAGAGCGCGAACAGCCCCAATTTTATCGCTAACATATCAAAGCCGCCATGATTGAGATCATCGAAGGATGGGCGGCGCGTCCTTGGGCTGGCGGGCTGATTGCACCCCGGCCTTCATCCCAACACCGATGCGGCGCGCCAGAGCGACCCATGGTGTGGCGGTTTCAGTAGGCAGGGTCTGGGTGGCGACCTGTTCGAACAGGTCCAGCCAATGGGCGAAAAATTCGGGCTTCACATCTGGTCGTTCGATATGGACCCGCTGTGGATTGCCGTCATAGCTGCGTTCAAACAGGATGGCGTTGCGCCAGAAGGATGCGATCTTTTCCTCATGCGCGGACCAGTCGGTGACGTGGTTGGCGAATACGGGTCCAAGTACCGCGTCCTGCCGCACACGGGCGTAAAAGGCGCGAACCTGTGCGTTGATCTGCTCGGGCGTCGCGGGAAAGCGCGGTGGAAGGGTTGGTCTGGTCATGGTGGCCTGTTTTCGACTCTGTTTTTGGCAGATAGGCGGTTCCGGCGTTATGTGACAGAGGTGGTATTGTCGCGCCCATCCGGTGTCAGCAGATGCCGCAGCAGGGCCACCGGATGCGCGCGCAGGCTCAGGCGGGTGGCGACGTAATCCTCGACCACCTGCTCGCCCAGCGTCATTTGCGGCAGATAGGCTTCGGGCTCGTCCAGCGCCTCGCCCTCCAGATCCTGTGAGAACAGCGGCAGAGGCTTGGTAGTGGCAATCGCCTTGGCCTGCCACAAGGCCTCGCGCCGGGTCAGGCCGCAGGTGGAAAAGGCATCGGCCTCGGCCAGCCGTTCGATCACGGACGGGCCCAGCCCGGCGCGGCGCCAGACATCCTCGACCTGGGTGTAGCCATTGCCGCGCGCGGCGGTCAGCCAGCTGGCGTCCTCTTCGCTGAGGCCCTTGATCTGGCGAAAGCCCAGCCGGAGGGCCAGCCCGCCGTGGCCGTCGGGCTCCATCACGTTGTCCCAGAAGCTGGCATTGATGCAGACCGGGCGCACCTGCACGCCATGCTCGCGCGCGTCGCGCACGATCTGGGCGGGGGCATAGAACCCCATCGGCTGCGAATTCAGCAGCGCGCAGGCGAAGATGCCCGGATGGTGGCATTTGATCCAGGCCGAGGCATAGACCAGCAGCGCAAAGCTGGCCGCGTGGCTTTCGGGGAAGCCGTAGGACCCGAACCCCTCGATCTGCGAGAAACACCGCTCGGCAAATTCGGCGTCATACCCGTTGCGTTTCATCCCACGCAGGAACAGCGCGCGGAATTCGCTGACATTGCCGTGTTTCTTGAAGGTTGCCAGCGAACGGCGCAGCCGGTCCGCCTGTTCCGGGGTGAAGCCTGCGCCAACGATGGCGATCTGCATGGCCTGTTCCTGAAACAGCGGCACGCCCAGCGTTTTGCCCAACACCTCGCCCAGTTCGTCCGAGGGGAAGCTGACCTCCTCCTCACCATTTCGCCGCCGAATATAGGGGTGGACCATGTCGCCCTGGATGGGGCCGGGTCGGATGATGGCGACCTCGATCACCAGATCATAGAAATTGCGCGGCCGCATCCGGGGCAGAAAGTTCATCTGTGCACGTGATTCCACCTGAAACACACCCACTGAGTCTGCCTTGCAGAGCATGTCATAAACTGCCGGGTCCTCGGGCGGCAGAGTGGCCAGCGTATAGCTGGTCTGGTGGTGCTGGCCAATCAGATCAAACGCCTTGCGGATGCATGTGAGCATTCCGAGGCTCAGGACATCGACCTTGAGGATGCCCAGCGAGTCGATGTCGTCTTTGTCCCAGCAGATGACCGTGCGGTCCTCCATCGTGGCGTTCTCGATGGGGACAAGTTCGTCCAGACGGCCCTCGGTGATGATAAACCCGCCCACATGCTGGGACAGGTGACGGGGAAACCCGTCGATTTCATAGACCAGCATTAGAGTCTGTTTCAGCCGCCGATCTTCGGGATCGAGGCCGATTTCACGCATGCGCTGGGCTTCAAGGCCTGCGGCGGAAAAGAACCCCCAGAGCTGCGAAGACAGGGCGGAAATCGTGTCTTCGGTCAGCCCCATGGCGCGGCCCACCTCGCGGATGGCGCGCTTGCCGCGATAATGGATCACCGTGGCGCACAGTCCCGCACGGTGGCGGCCATAGCGTTCATAGATGTGCTGGATCACTTCTTCGCGGCGCTCATGTTCGAAATCGACGTCGATGTCGGGCGGCTCGTCCCGCGCCTCGGAGACGAAGCGTTCGAACACCATGGTGCCCATCTCGGGGCTGACCTCGGTGATGCCAAGACAGAAACAGACGACAGAGTTGGCCGCTGAGCCGCGCCCCTGACACAGGATGCCGCGCGAGCGGGCGAAATGGACGATGTCGCGGACGGTCAGGAAATAGGGTTCGTATTTCAGCTTTCCGATCAGGGCGAGCTCATGCGCCAGCATCTTTTTTGCTTTCTCCGACGCGCCCGCCGGATAGCGCCATTTCAGCCCCTCATGCGCCAAACGATGCAGGCGTTGGGTCGGGGTTTCCTGTTCGCTGCCCTCGCTGGGGTACTCATAACGCAGCTCATCCAGCGAGAATGTGAGCTGTTCGCTGAGTTCATGCGCGCGGGCGACAGCCCCCTCATAGCCTTTGAAAATGCGCAGCATCTCGGCCTCGGACCGCAGGCGTTGCTCGCCATTGGCAAGCGCCTCGCGGCCCAGCTCATCGACCTTGCGGCGCAGGCGGATGGCGGTGAGCACATCACCCAGCTTGCGGCGCGTGCCGTGATGCATCATCGGTGCGGCGCTGGCGAGTGTGGGGAGGCTGAGTTGCTTTGATTCAGTCTCTAATAAAGAGAAATATATGCCATCTGCGCCGTCATACCGGGGGTGCATCAACAGATGTATCCGCCCGGCAAAGCGGCGCGTCAGCTGTTGCGCTTGTGTCCGCCATGTGCCCGCGCCGCCCGGAGACCGGGCCGTTTGTGGCCACAGCAGCAGGTGGAGACCGTCGGAAAACTCCAGCAGGTCGGACAGGTGCAGGATGCAGTCGCCTTTTTCGGCGCGCAGACGGCCCTTGGACAGGATGCGGCACAGATTGGCCCAGCCCTGCCGGTTCAGGGGCAGGGCGGTAACCGTGGGTGCGTCGGTAAAGATCAGCCGTGCCGCCGGTATCAGGCGGGGCACCGCGTGGATCGGGTACGAGGGCGGTTTGGGGATGTGATCGGGGCAGGGTGGGCCTATGGAGGTGTTCTGCGCCTCCCACTCCAGCCGTTCGCGCACCTTGCGGGTGATCTCGCGCGCCTGCGTATGGGCGCGGACGATGCCTGCGACCGAGTTGTCATCAGCGATGGCGATGGCGGGCAGGCCCAGGGTGACGGCACGCTCCATATACTCCTCGGGGTGGGACGCCCCGGTGAGGAAGGTGAAATTCGACGTGATCGACAGCTCGGCATACATGACGATTCCATATTATATTCACGTTTTGTTCTTTTTCGAGTCCTTTGCGCAGGAAACGGGTCGCTTGGGCCTGATCGCATGGGCATGGTCAGCGAAAAGGAGACCCGAGATGTTCAAAATCACCGCTCTGCCAACCGACGAAGTCCGCGACCTTCAGGCAGGTGGCCCGGATGCGTATGGTTCAACGCCGGAACGCGCCATTTCGACGGGCGCCGGCAACCCGTGTCGCCATTGCTTGCAGAACATTCCCGAAGGCGAAAATATGCTGATACTGGCACATCGGCCTTTTTTAGAGACACATCCCTATGCGGAAACCGGACCGATCTTTCTGTGTGCCACGCCGTGCGACCGGTATGAGGGAGACACGCTTCCCGAGATTCTGACCTCCTCGTCCGAATACCTGATCAAGGGTTACGGTGCGGATGACAGGATCGTCTATGGCACCGGGGCGATCACGCTCAGCGACCAGATCGGCGCAAAAGTGGCGGACATCTTTGCCCGCGCAGATGTCGATTACATTCACGTCCGGTCTGCTCGAAACAACTGCTATCAGGCGCGAATAGACCGCGCCTAAAGCTTGACCCGGTGCATCCCGCGGCGTGGCTGATCCTGATCATCCATCGGGGCATCACCTGTGCGGCTGGATGTCAGCGCCAGGAACACATCCTCCAGATCCGCTTCTTCAGTGCGGACGTCGCGGATGCGAATACCTGCGGTGCGCACGGCTTCCAGAACCTGCTCGGCGCTGGTCTGGGCGCTGCGATATTGCAGTACAAGGCTGCCATCATCGCGCAATGTCGCCGCAACGCCTTCTGCTGTGGGCAAATCGGTAACTGGGCTGTCCGGCACAATCACCATTGTCCGGCTGTCCATGCGCCCCAGCAGATTTGCGGTACTGTCCTGAGCGATCTTTTCGCCGTGGTTGATGATGGCGATTTCGTCACACATCTCTTGCGCTTCTTCCAGATAGTGGGTGGTCAGGATAATCGTCATACCCTGTTCGTTCAGCTTCCGCACATTGGCCCACAGCATCTGACGCAGTTCGATATCCACGCCTGCCGTGGGTTCGTCCAACACCAGGATTTTGGGGTGATGGACCAGCGCCTTGGCCAGTAGCAGCCGCCGCCGCATCCCGCCCGACAGCGTGCGGGCATAGGCCTCGGCCTTGTCGCTGAGGCCGACCAGTTCAAGGATTTCATCGCTGCGGCGTTCGGATTTCGGAACGCCGTACAGGCCTGCCTGTACTTCCAAGGCACCACGCGGGGTGAAGAACGGGTCAAGGTTCAGTTCTTGCGGCATGACACCAATCGCGGCGCGGGACTGTCGCGGATTCTGATCCTGATCGAAACCCCAGATCGATACACGGCCCGAAGACTTCACCACCAACCCGGCGAGAATATTGATCAGGGTCGATTTCCCGGCGCCATTCGGGCCCAGAAGTCCAAAAACCGAACCCCTGGGAACAGTCAAATCAATGCCTTTCAGCGCGTGTTTCTCAGGCTGACCCTTGCCGCCACGATATGTCTTGCGCAGACCTTCGATCCTGATTGCCGCATCGCTCATGTGGCTCTTGCCCCCGGATTGCTCATCGCTCATAAACGCACCTAATGCATGCCCGCGAGGCCGACAACCGAAGAAGGATCGCTAGCCGTGACCATCGAAGCGCCGGAAACCAAGATCGTCGAAACCGACCGTGTCGCCTGTGACGGCGGCGAAGGCGCATTGGGCCATCCGCGCGTCTGGCTGCAAATCCCCGAGGATACAGGCTGGGTCGAATGCCCGTATTGCGACTGTAAATATGTGCTGAAGGGTACCGAACAGGGCTGATTGCCCGACTAACCGGGTTTTGCCCAAATCTTGCCTCGGTTATCATGTTAGTGCTTTGGCGCAACCAAAGCAGGGATACGTGATGACCGGAATTTCGGCCACTGACAATGTTAACCCGGTTTTCGGCTGGGTTGGGTTCTGCATCGCGTCTTTGGCGTTGTTTGCTGCGTTGTTCGTTTTCTGGGCGGGGCCCTTTGTACCTCAGCAGACTGCGGGTGTGTCGCTGGGCGAACTGGCGGCCGAGATCGGCAAATCGACCCTAAGGGCCGCCGCGGGGATGGAACAACCCGAGCCTGTTGCCCGCGCCCGCGATCTGGATGATTTCCTGCGGATCGGTGTCGCCATGCTTGGCGGGCTTGCGATCGTCATCTCGGCCGTTGGCATCCTGCGTCACGAAAAGCGGCGCCCCGCCATCGCCGGAATGGTTATCGGCACGGGGGCAAACCTTTTTCAGTTCTTTGCCTTTGCATTTTTTGCTTTCCTTGGCGTGTTGGTAATCATGGCTTTGCTGAACAGTTTCTCTGACGTCTTCTCGGGGCTGTTTGGCGGTTAGGCTGCGTTCTTGGCTGGTCAGCCGCGCGACCCTGTGGCAGAACCGTCCCTGACCGATAGGGAGCGCGCGCATGAGCAAATTCGGAAAAGGGTGTCACCTGCATCTGATCGACGGATCGGCTTTTATTTTCAGGGCCTATCACGCGCTGCCACCGCTGACCCGCAAGTCGGATGGTTTGCCGATTGGGGCGGTGTCCGGGTTCTGCAACATGCTTCAAAAATATGTCGAAGGGAACGCCGGGCCGGATGCACCGACGCATGTGGCGGTGATATTCGACAAGGGCTCGCACACATTCCGGAATGATCTGTACGACCTTTACAAGGCTAATCGCGAAGCGATGCCCGAGGACCTGCGCCCGCAAATACCGCTGACCCGTGAGGCGACAAAAGCGTTCAACATCGCCTGCAGGGAACTCGAAGGTTATGAGGCAGACGACATCATCGCCACTCTCGCCGTGCAAGCGCGCGAGGCAAGGGGGCGCGTGACCATCGTAAGTTCCGACAAGGATTTGATGCAGTTGGTCGGTGACGGTGTCGAGATGCTCGATGCGATGAAGAACAAGCGTATTGATCGGGACGGGGTGATCGAGAAGTTTGGAGTTGGCCCCGAGCGCGTTGTTGATGTTCAGGCGCTGGCCGGCGACTCCGTTGACAACGTGCCGGGCGCTCCGGGCATCGGGGTCAAGACGGCTGCCCTTCTGATCAACGAATACGGTGATCTGGAAACACTGCTGGACCGTGCTGAAGAAATCAAACAGCCCAAGCGCCGGCAAACCCTGATCGAAAAGCGCGATCAGATCGAACTATCTAAGAAACTGGTGCAGTTGGACGAGAACACGCCGCTGGATTTCACGCTGGATGACCTTGAAGTGCGGGAGCCCGATGCAGAGACCCTGCTGGGTTTTCTGGCGGATATGGAGTTTCGCACACTGACCAAACGGATTGCAGACAAGCTGGGGGCCGAAGCACCGGTCATCGCCGACGCACCGGTGCCTGCGGCCAAGGAAGTTGAGGCCGAGGCGATTCCGTTTGACGCGGAGAAGTATGAATGTGTCCGTGATGCAGTGGCTCTGCAAAAGTGGATTGATCAGGCCCATGAGCGCGGCTGGGTTGCGGTGGATACCGAAACCACCGGTCTGAATGAAATGATTGCCGATCTGGTCGGTATTTCGCTGTGTGTCGAGGCCGGAGAAGCCTGTTACATCCCGCTGACTCATCGCGATGGCGCAGCGGATGATCTGTTCGGCTCAGATGCGCTGGCTGAAGGGCAGATGCCGCTGGATGAGGCGCTGACACTACTGAAACCGATGCTAGAGGACCCCTCGATCCTCAAAATCGGGCAGAACATGAAATACGACGCCAAGATATTCAGGCGTCACGGCATCAATGTGACCCCCATCGATGATACGATGCTGATGTCCTACGCCATGCACGGTGGCGAGCATGGGCACGGGATGGACACATTGTCCGAGAGATACCTGACACACACACCGATCCCGATCAAACCGCTGCTGGGGTCGGGCAAGTCTGCAATCACCTTCGACAAGGTGCCGATAGACGAGGCCACAGCCTATGCCGCCGAGGATGCCGACATCACCCTGCGCTTGTGGAAACTGTTCAAGCCGCAGCTTCACCGCGTGCAGGTGACAACTGTCTACGAGACGCTTGAACGCCCGCTGGTGCCGGTTCTGACGGAAATGGAGATGCACGGCATAAAGGTCGACCGCGATGTGCTGAGCCGTATGTCCAACGCTTTTGCACAGAAAATGGCCGGTTTAGAGGCTGAAATCCACGAGCTGGCCGGAGAAACCTTCAACGTCGGCTCGCCCGCGCAATTGGGCGAGATCCTTTTCGACAAGATGGGTCTTGAGGGCGGCAAGAAGGGAAAGACCGGCAAGTATTCGACCGGCGCCGATGTGCTGGAAGATCTGGCGACCGAGCATGAATTGCCGCGCCGGGTCCTGGACTGGCGTCAGCTGTTCAAGCTGAAATCGACCTATACGGACGCGCTACAGACCCATATCAACCCCGACACGGGCCGGGTACATACGTCTTATGCTATCACCGGGGCGAATACGGGGCGTCTGGCTTCGACCGATCCCAACCTGCAGAACATCCCGGTGCGCACCGAGGAGGGCCGCCGCATCCGCGAGGCCTTCGTGGCCGAGCCGGGCAATGTGCTGGTCAGTCTCGACTACAGCCAGATCGAGCTGCGCATCCTGGCGCATATCGCCGACATTCCGGCCCTGAAACAGGCGTTTGCGGATGGGCTGGACATTCACGCGATGACGGCGTCCGAGATGTTCGACGTGCCGCTGGATGAGATGACGCCGGATATCCGTCGTCAGGCCAAGGCGATCAACTTTGGCGTGATCTATGGCATCTCGGGCTTCGGTCTGGCACGCAACCTGCGCATCCCGCGGGCCGAGGCACAGGGATTCATCGACCGCTATTTCGAACGCTTCCCGGGCATTCGCCAGTATATGGATGACACGGTGACATTTGCCAAAGAGCACGGCTATGTCCAAACCCTGTTCGGGCGCAAAATCCACACGCCCGAGATCAACGCCAAGGGGCCACATGCCGGCTTCTCGCGTCGGGCGGCTATCAATGCGCCGATTCAGGGCACAGCGGCGGATGTGATCCGGCGCGCGATGGTTCGAATGCCGGGTGCGATCAATGGGCTGCCCGCCAAAATGCTGTTGCAGGTCCATGACGAATTGTTGTTCGAAGTGGCCGAAGACGCGGTGGATCCGCTGATCGACGTGGCGCGCGACGTGATGGAAGGTGCGTCCGACCCGGCGGTGAGGCTGGATGTGAAGCTGAATGTGGATGCCGGCCAGGGTGCGAACTGGGCCGAGGCACACTAGCGGCGCTGGGTCAGCCCCGTGGCCTGACCCACCCTTCGACCATACGTTTGACCGAAGGTCCAAGGACCAGGATCACCGTGAAAGCGATGGGCCAGCAAAAGGCCCAGGACGCCATCCAGTCACTAAGCGTTTCAGGGTGGAACCCTACTGCTTTGACTGTGGCGATTCCGGTGACAATGCACGACATCAGGCCTGACATGATCAGTCCAAAGATGGCATGGGCAAAGCGGGCAGGGATCATATCGGACATCCTCGAAAACGGGTCGCCCGATATGTGCGCCATTCGTGCAGCGATTTCCAGACGGATGACCGGTGTTAACGTCGCATCCATGCCAGGGTCGCAGCCGTTCGAGTGGTTGAAGGCGTGTACTCGGCACTGACCCAACCGACATAACCGGTATCGTCCATTGCCTCGAAAAGCTGCGCGAAATCCGTGGGCCCGCGCCCCGGTTCAGAACGTTCAGGGGCGGCCCCGATCTGGGCATGGACAACATTTGGGTGAAAACGCTCCCAGACGGCCAACGCGTCGCCGTGGATCATGTGCGCGTGAAAACTGTCATATTGCAGACCGACATTCGGGCGATCCACACTGCCCAGTACCTCGGCCGCCAGATCATAGTCGTTCAGAAAATAACCGGGTTGGGAAATCGGATTGAGGGGTTCGATCGTGAAAGCCTGGTGCGGCGCGATATCGGCGGCCCACTGTAAGTTGTGCACGAAGCAGTCCATCGCATCCGTCCCGACAGCGTATCCCAACATGATGTGAATGAAGCCCGGCTTCAGCACTTCGGCATAGCGCAGAACGCGGCGGATATCTGACTGAAACCGAGCAGCACCGCCCGGGGTGGCGGCATAACCCGGTGCGCCACCGGTATAATTCGGCGGAGGGGCGTTAATCAGAACCAAATCGAGCCCGTTGGCCAGCAAGGCACGTTGGGTTTCTTTTGCCGCAAGTTCGTAGGGAAAGAGAATCTCGACCGCTTGGAACCCGGCGTCTGCGGCTGCCCGAAACCGGTCCAGATACGGAAGTTCGGCAAAGAGCAAAGAGATATTCGCGGCGAATTTTGGCATGGCGGCCCTTGGAAAGCTGGTGGGCCGACCTTATCCGCGCACAGGTTTCTGTGAAAGTGACAGAAAACGACAGTTTGTCGAAATTCGACCAGATCGAACCAATGAAATCGGAAACGCTTTTGGTATCACGGCGAATCATTTTTCCGGCGCCGTGCCAATAGAAGGTTCGAAACGATGGCGATGAGCCCAGACCCCGTACGCGGGAACAGCCTTTCTGCGTCCGCGGGGCAGTATTCTGCCTTGTCGGGCAACGGGTTGGCCGTGGCCTCGATGCTGACCTGGGCGGCCGGGTTTCCGGCGGCCGAAGTGCTGTTGCAAACATGGCCGCCTGTTGCCTTGTTGGCCGCGCGACTGGCGCTGGCCGTATTGGTGATGGTGCCGGTCTGGGTGATCATGGACGGACCGCACCGGGTTGTTTCGGCCCGCTGGGGTCATGCAATGATCGTCGGTGGCTTTGGGATTGGGTTGGGAATGTTCCTGCTGATCATAGCGCAAAAGCTGACCGACCCGGTGACGGTGGCAATCATCGTCTCTTGCGCGCCCTTGGTGGCCACATTGCTTGAATTGGCTGCTGGCACACGCCGGTTGAAGTGGAACTTTGCGCTGGGCGTACTTGTGTCGATTGTCGGCGGGCTGATCGCCACCAGCGCTCTGGCTCCGGCACAGTTGGGCCTGGGCGCGGCCTGTGCAGTTGTGTCAACGGTGCTGTTTTGCTGGGCGAGCATGGCAACCGCCCGGGACTTCCCCGAGCTCAGCCAGACGGGGCGTACGACGATCACCTTTGTCGGAGGACTGGCTATGGCGTCGCTGCTGATATTCGGATCGGCTCAATTTGGCATGGAAGTGAAGCCTGCAACTGCATTTGATGTGCAACAGGCAGGCATGTTGATGATCTATGCGCTCATTTCCATGGGCCTCAGTCAGGTATTTTTCATCACCTCCGTCGGCAAGCTGGGCGTTGCATTGGCCTCTTTTCACATCAATGTTGCCCCGTTCTACGTCATGTTGATCATGCTGATGATAGGGGACGAGTGGAACTGGACCCGGGCGCTGGGTGCGGGCGTTGTTGCATTGGCTGTCGTGCTGGCACAGGATCGCGCGCCCCGGTCAGCTCAGGTCGGCTGAGGGGATCAGGCCAAAGAACTGCCCGCCTGACCAAACACCAAACCAGCCGTCATGATGCGTTCCGATCTCGACGAGGCGGTAGAAGCTTTTGCGATCTATGCGGGCTTCGAGGTTGGCGCGGATCAATATGTAGGGTGAGGGTTCTTCCGTTTCCGGGTCAATAACAATCCGGATTGGATGGTCAACTCCGGCCACGGCCCTGTCGCCGACATGGGTTGTGAAGGTCAGAGACTGGTTCTTGCCATCCCCGTCCCGGTCGAAATCCACAGCAACAAACGGCGCGTCTTCGACAGTGATTCCCACCTTCTCGACAGGCGTGACGAGGTAGTATTTGCCCTCCTCCTTCTTAAGAATTGAGGAAAAAAGCTTCACAAGCTCGAAACGGTTGATGGGTGAGCCTAAATAACTCCAAGTGCCATCTATTGCGATCTTGATGTCCAGATCGCCGCAAAACGGAGGATTCCAGAGGTGAACGGGCGGTAAACCCTTGGTTTTGGCCGCTTTGACTGATGCCGCCAGACCATCAGGCGAGGGTTTCACAGGTTTTTGTCCGCTCATTGCTTTTGCCATTTCCTCTCAGCGCGATACACTTCAATCATATTACTCCACGGAAGGGAAAGTCATGACCGAACCTGCCGACCTCGTAGCCGAGATCGAAGCGCTGGAAAACAAGCTGCAAGAGGCCAAGGCCTCGATCACCCGCCGCTTCATCGGGCAGGAGAGGGTCGTGGACCTGACTCTGACCGCGCTTTTGTGTGGCGGCCATGCCCTTCTGATCGGTCTGCCGGGGTTGGGCAAAACGCGTCTGGTCGAGACCCTGTCAACGGTGATGGGCCTCCATGGCAACCGCATTCAGTTCACGCCCGACCTGATGCCCGCCGATATTCTGGGCTCTGAGGTGTTGGATACTGCCGACGATGGCAGCCGCCATTTCCGTTTCATTCCCGGCCCGATCTTCTGTCAGCTGTTGATGGCGGACGAGATCAACCGGGCAAGTCCACGGACCCAGTCGGCGCTGTTGCAGGCGATGCAGGAACGTACAGTGACCGTAGCGGGTGAGGATCGTTCATTGGGTACACCGTTCCATGTGCTGGCAACGCAAAACCCGATTGAACAGGAGGGCACCTATCCGCTGCCCGAAGCTCAGCTTGACCGATTTCTGGTGCAGATCGATGTCGAATACCCCGACCGTCAGACCGAGCGGGATATTCTGCTGGCCACAACCGGGGTTGAAGAAGACGAAGCGCATCAGATTTTCAGCAAGGAAGAGTTGCTGGCTGCGCAGGTCCTGTTGCGTAGGATGCCGGTCGGAGAATCCGTCGTTGAACTGATCCTTGATCTTGTCCGAGCCTTCCGTCCTGAAGAAACAGGAGTATCCGAGCGGGTTGCCGAAACCGTGGCCTGGGGCCCGGGTCCTCGTGCAGCGCAGGCGCTGATGATGACGGTGCGGGCGCGTGCGATGTTGCAGGGACGTCTGGCACCCAATGCCGAAGATGTTCTGGATATGGCGCGCCCGGTGCTCAGCCATCGGATGGCACTGAACTTTGCGGCACGGGCGCGCGGTGACAGTCTCGCTGATCTGATCGACTCGACCGCTGTTGGACTGATCCGAACCGAGGCAGCGGCGTGAATGCCGCGCTGACCCTTCGTGAAAGATCTGAAGCCGAGGCATCACGGCTGCCGCCCCTGTTGGCGCGGGCAGAGCATTTGGCAGGTACCGTTTTGCTGGGCGACCACGGTCGACGGCGGTCCGGTATGGGGGATGATTTTTGGCAATACCGCCCGGCCCAGATCGGCGATAGCCGTCGTATGATAGATCATCGCCGCTCGGCTCGTGGGGATCAGCAATTTGTACGTGAACGGGAGTGGCAGATCGCGCAATCCGTGATGCTTTGGGTCGATCAGGGGGCTTCGATGCGGTTTGCGTCCGACATAACCTTGCCCACCAAGGCGGATCGCGCCCGCCTGTTGGGGCTGGCGACCTCGATCCTTCTGGTGCGCGGCGGTGAACGTGTCGGCCTGACAGGCACGACCTTGCCGCCCCGGCGCGGCAATGCGCAGATCATCCGGCTGGCGCAGGCCTGGACCGAGGATGATCAAACGGATTACGCCCCGCCTGAACACCGTGCCATGATCCCACATGCCCGCGCCGTGTTCATCTCTGATTTTCTTGGTCCCATGGACGAAGTCGAACTGGCCCTGACCAAAGCTGCCGACCGTGGCGTGCGCGGCGTGGTTCTGCAGGTGCTGGACCCGAGCGAAGAGTCGTTTCCCTACCGTGGCCGCACCGTTTTCGAAAGCGTTGGCGGTTCTGTCCGACATGAAACGCTTAAGGCCGCAGAGTTACGGGACCGTTATCTGGAACGCCTCGCGCGCCGCAAGGACGCGCTGACGCAGTTGTGCCGAGCGACGGGCTGGCAACTGGGCCTGCATCATACCGGTGATAGTGCGCAAGCGGCTCTGTTGTGGCTCTATCGTGCGCTGGACGGGGGAACGCGATGACGGTTCTGGCGGGCATCGGCTTTACCGCGCCCTGGGTTTTGCTGGGTCTTCTGACCCTGCCGATCCTGTGGCTCATCCTGCGGGCCGTACCGCCCGCGCCGATCCGCCGGATGTTCCCGGCGGTAACGCTTTTGTTGGGTCTGAAGGATGACGAAAGCGTTTCGGACCGCACCCCGTGGTGGCTGCTGCTGCTGCGGATGTTGGCTGCTGCTGCGATCATTTTCGGGCTGGCAGGGCCGGTCCTGAACCCATCTCGGGATGAAACCGGAACCGGGCCTCTCCTGCTGGTTCTGGATGCCAGTTGGGCCGGTGCCACGCGCTGGCCGGCGACACTGGACCAGATAGAGACACAATTGTCCGAAGCCGGGCGCGCAGGCCGAACTGTTGCGATTCTGCGCCTGACAGAGCCGGAAACACCTGTTTTTCAGGCCGCAGAGGCATGGCAGGGGCGTTTACCCGGACTGACCCCTCACCCCTGGCAGCCGAATGCGGATCAGATTGCTCAGACCATTGCCGCGTTGAACGCCGTTGAGGGCGGGTTTGATACCCATTGGTTCAGTGACCGGTTGAACTATTCAAACCACGCTGAACTGGTTTCAAGCTTGCTGGCGCGCGGTGAAGTGACGGTCTATCAGGCGGCGTCTCGGCCCGTTGCGATCCTGCCAGCGGCCTATCACGACGGGCTGATCCAATTGACCGTACAGCGTGCAGGCCCCGGACCGGAAGACCGTGTGACGGTTTTGGCGCAAGGACGTGATCCGGCGGGAACGGCCCGGGTGTTGCATTCTGTTGAGCTGACCCTTGAAGCCGGCGAAACCACGGCGCAGGTCGATTTGGCACTGCCGTCGGAGTTGCGCGCCCGTATCACGCGGTTTGAGATTCAGGGCCAAAGGTCCGCCGGGGCCGTGACCCTGACCGATGACAGTCTGCGTCGGCGCGAGGTTGCACTGATTGCCGGAACCCTCAACCGTGAAGGGCTGGAGCTGTTGTCGCCTCTGCATTACCTGACACAGGTCCTGATCCTGACCGCGGATTTTGTCGATGGCGGCCTGCTTGAGGTTCTGCCCGCCAACCCGGATGTGATCGTCCTGTCGGACGTGGCGCAGATGTCGGAACCGGAAAAGGCCGCGTTGATCGAATGGGTCGAACAGGGCGGCCTGCTGCTGCGTTTTGCCGGTCCGCGCATGGCGGCCAGCGATCTGGGGCGGGACACCGAAGACACCCTGTTACCGGCGCGGCTGCGCAGCGGTGGGCGATCCGTCGGCGGCGCGATGAGCTGGGGTGAAGCCAAGACGCTGGCTCCATTCCCTGAGAACTCTCCTTTTTACGGCTTGGCTATCCCGAATGACGTGGTTGTCTCGACACAAGTCATGGCCCAACCAGACCCTAATCTTGCGGATCGCGTGATTGCTTCGCTGTCCGACGGGACTCCGTTGGTGACGCGCAAGGCACTGGGGCTTGGGCAGGTAGTGCTGTTTCACGTCACTGCGGATGCCGAATGGTCCAGCCTGCCGCTGTCAGGCCTGTTCGTCGAGATGCTGGATCGTTTGGCCGTGGCCTCAGCAGCCAAATCGCGGCAAGAAGCGCAGTTGCAGGGCACCACGTGGGAACCGGTTCAGATCATGGACGGGTTTGGAGCCTTGTCGGATGCTGGAACGCTGGCAGGTGTGGATGGGGTTCAGCTGATCTCGGGCCAGATCGGGCCAGAGTTGCGTCCGGGTCTCTATGAAAGCGGCAAACAGAAGCTGGCATTGAACGTGGTCTCGGAAGAAACCGAGCTGCGCCCGGTGATCTGGCCCGCCAATGTGCCGATCAAAGGGCAGGAGGTCAGCACGGAAACCCCGCTTGGTGGACTGTTGCTCAGCCTCGCACTGATCTTGCTGACGGTTGACGTAATTGCCTCTCTGGCTCTGTCGGGCAGGTTGGGTCTGGCCCGAACGACGGCTGCGGCGCTGGCAGCTTTCCTGCTGGTGCCTGAAGTACAGGCGCAGACGCCCGAAGATACCGAGTTCGCCTTGGCGGCAACGCAAGAACTTGTGCTGGCGCATGTGCTGACGGGTGACGCGCAGGTCGACGACATTGCCGAGGCCGGAATGCGGGGCTTGGCGCAAACCCTGTTCTTTCGCACCTCCGTCGAACCGGCGGACCCAATCGGCGTTGATCTGGAACGAGACGAGCTGGCATTCTTTCCGCTGCTTTATTGGCCCATTACACCGAACCAGCCGCAACCTTCGGCTGAGGCGTATATCAAACTGAACGCATATTTGCGCTCGGGTGGGATGATCCTGTTTGACACGCGTGATGCGGACATCGCCGGTTTTGGCACATCCAGCCCGAATGGCCGCAGGTTGCAACAACTGGCCGGACCGCTGAATATCCCTGCATTAGAGCCGATTCCCCGCGATCATGTCCTGACCAGAACATTCTATTTACTTCAGGATTTCCCGGGTCGCTATTCCGGTACCGAGGTTTGGGTCGAAGCTGCGCCCGGGGATGCAGAACAGATCGAGGGGATGCCTTTCCGCAACCTCAATGACAATGTGACACCGGTGGTTATCGGAGGCAATGACTGGGCCGGGGCCTGGGCTGTGGATCGTAACGGGCAAGCCCTGTTGCCTGTCGGTCGCGGCTATGCCGGGGAACGGCAACGCGAACTGGCAAATCGGTTTGGCGTAAATCTTGTGATGCACGTTCTGACCGGGAACTACAAATCCGATCAGGTCCATGTGCCCGCACTTTTGGACAGGTTGGGACAATGACCGGAACCGTCATATTCGACCCACTGATTCCGTGGCCGTTTTTGGCTGCTGTGGGGGCGGTTGCCGCTGTTGGAGTAGGTCTGGCCTTGTGGCGCGGCTTGTCGGGCTGGGCCCTGCGGGGATTGGCAGCTTTGGTTGTCATCGCTGCACTGTCCGGTCCGGTCTATCAGATCGAAGACCGTGCTCGGCTGACCGATATCGTTTTGATGATCGAGGATGAAAGTGCCAGCCAGACACTTTCGGACCGGGCCCGGCAAACTGCCCAGGCCGCCGAAGAACTGGCCGCTGAGATTGAGGCACGAGATAATACGGAACTGCGCCGCATTCGGGTCGGCGACGGTGAGGGGGATGAGGGCACGCAGGTCATGGCTGCCCTGAATGAAGCTCTGGCCGAAGAACCGCGCGCGCGCATCGCAGGCATTCTGGTGGTATCGGATGGGCTTGTGCATGATGCTGATCAGGCCCCGGAATTGCCAGCGCCGATGCATCTTCTGCAAACCGGGCGTGCAGACGACTGGGATCGCAGGCTTATCGTCCGAAATGCACCTGCCTTTGCCATCATCGGAGAATCAGTGACTTTGACCCTGCGCGTTGAAGACAGCGGAGCAGCCCCCGCGGGTGCCGCGACAGCGCCGCTGGAGATTTCCGTGGATGGTGGCGAGCCGCAGCAGCTGAGTATTCCAATCGGTCGGGACGTAGAACTGCCTGTCACTCTGCCGCATGGCGGGCGCAATGTGATCCAGTTTTCCGTGCCTCAGGCCGAAGGTGAGTTGACCGACCGCAACAATACCGCGCTGATCCAGATGAACGGCGTTCGGGATCGCCTGCGTGTGTTGCTGGTCTCGGGTGAGCCGCATCCCGGTGGGCGCACATGGCGTAACCTGCTGAAATCCGACAGTTCCGTAGACCTGGTGCACTTCACCATCCTGCGTCCGCCCGAGAAACAGGACGGCGTGCCCGTCGATGAACTGTCACTCATCGCTTTCCCAACGCGTGAACTGTTTCTGGAAAAGATCAACGATTTCGACCTGATCATCTTCGACCGCTACAAGCGGCGGGGCATCCTGCCGGCGATCTACCTGGACAATGTCACCAACTATATCAACGATGGCGGCGCAGTTCTGATTGCTGCCGGTCCCGACTTCGCAAGTGCAGATAGCATTTTCCGGTCGCCGCTGGCGCCTATATTGCCTGCTCAACCTTCCGCGCGTGTCTTTGAGGAACGTTATGTGCCGATGGTCAGCGAGTTAGGTCAGCGCCATCCGGTGACAACAAATCTTGGCGATCCCGCGGATTGGGGCGCCTGGTTGCGCCAGATTGATGTGAACCATCGCTCGGGCGAGGTACTGATGACAGGCATTGACGAACGCCCCTTGCTGGTTCTGGATCGTGTGGGCAAAGGGCGTGTTGCAATGCTGGCTTCGGACCATGCCTGGCTGTGGAGTCGCGGCTTTGAAGGTGGAGGCCCACAACTGGAGCTTTTGCGCAGGTTGGCCCATTGGATGATGAAGGAACCCGAACTTGAGGAAGAGGCGCTGTGGGCCGAAGCCAACGGACAATCCATGCGCATCATTCGACAGACGCTTGGGGATGACGTGGGTCCGGTGACTGTGACGCGCCCGAACGGCGAAACGCTGGAAATCACTTTGCAAGAGGTCTCTCCGGGGCGGTTCGAAGCGTTATACTATGGGCCCGAGATTGGTCTTTATCGTTTGCAGGAAGGCGACCACACGGCCGTGATTGGCCTTGGCCCCGCCGCGCCGAAGGAATTTGAACGCACCATCGCTACAGGGGATATCCTTGAACCGGTTCTGGCCAATATGCGTGGCGGCGTGATCCGGCTGGAAGATGGATTGCCGTCGATCCGAAACGTGCGCGCCGGGCGTCCAGCGGCCGGTCGGGGCTGGATCGGTCTGACGCCGCGCGATGCCTACGAGACAAGGGATGTGACCCAAGCGGGGCTGCTGCCTCCTTGGCTGGTTTTGCTGTTGGCAGGTGGTTTCCTGTTGGGAGGTTGGCTGCGTGAGGGGCGGCGCTAATCGATCCTGATTGCGACCCTGTCGGACTGACCTTGAGAATCCACCACGACAAGTGAGGTGAAACCGGCCCCCGGATTGGGGATTTTGAACTCTCTTTGCCGCTGCCCGGTCAGCAAGGGCACTCCATCTGCCAGTACGGAAAACGGTCCGACGCCGCCACGCAGTTTGACCGTCAAAGGTGCTCCGAATGTCTCTAACACAGCGTTATTGGGAGGAAACAGCAAGTCCGGCGCGGAAGGATCATCTTCGAAAGCTATTGTGCGGGGGCGAAATCGCTGCAAAGGTTGCGGCAATTGGGCAGCGCCGACAAGCAGGGTCGAGGGCGGCGGTGGACGCAGGGGCGTGAGGTCGGGTTTCAACAGGTTGAAAGCCTCGGCCAGAAGCGGCGCGGCAAGATCGCCCCCAAATGCACCGGGAACAGGCGTTCCATCAGCCCGTCCCAGCCAGACCCCGATGACGTGCCGCCCGTCAAAGCCGATGGCCCAGGCATCGCGGTGGCCATAAGATGTGCCGGTTTTGTAGGCAAGCGACCCTGTTGCATTGCCCGCCGGTGGCGAAACCCCGGCCAGAATGTCCGCAACCTGCCAGGCAGAGGTTTCTGACAGAACGCGCTGAGTTTGCCGCGCCTCCGCAAGCGTATCGTGAAACAGGATCGGGCCTGTGCCACCAGCCGCCAGAGTGGCGTAAACCTGAACCAGATCGTGCAGGCTCAACCCCACGCCGCCCAAAGAAATCGCCAATCCGGGTGTGCCACCATTCAGACGCGGTTCCGAGCCGGCCAACCGCAATGCCGTCATCACACGAGCGGGCCCCAGTTCATTCGTCAGCCGCACAACGGGGATGTTCAGCGACAATTGCAATGCATCCCGCACCCGGACATCTCCACGGAATGCGCCATCAAAATTGCGCGGCGCGTACCGACCGAACATGACGGGGCTGTCGCTGATCAGGGTCTCGGGATGGGCCAGCCCCTGATCGAAGGCCAGCCCGTAGACCAGAGGTTTCAGGGTCGATCCGGGAGACCGTACGGCCCGGGTCATATCCACGAACCCCTGACGCGCATCTTGATACCCGGCAGATCCGACCGATGCCAGAACCTCGCCGCTGCGATGATCGGCCACGATCAGGGCCCCGGAAACGCGCGGTCCGACACGGGTGGCGGCCTGGGCCACCAAGGTTTCCAGCCGGGCCTGCAATCCGGCATCCAGCGTCAGGTCGAAGGCTCGGGTCGCGGGCGCTTGCCGCGCCACACGGTCAGTCAGATGTGGTGCAAGGCGCGGAAACGAATTCATCCGATCCGGAAGAGCTTCGGTCAAAGCCACGCGCGCTTCAACACCGGTCAGGACGTTATGGCGTTCAAGCCTGCGCAGCACCCGGTCACGCGCTTCTCGGGCGGCCCCTGGGTTACGATCCGGACGTCGTGCTTCCGGAGATTGCGGTAACGCAACCAACAGGGCTGTCTGTGCAGGGGTCAGCCGGGCGGCGTCCTTTCCAAACCACGCGCGGGTGCCGGCGCGGAGTCCTTCCAGATTACCACCATAAGGGGCATGGGTCAGATAAAGGTTCAGGATTTGCTGTTTGCTCAGGCGCCGCTCCAACGCCAATGCGACTCTGATCTGGCGAAATTTTCCGCTCCAGCGCCCGGTCGGGCCATCTTCGATCAACCGTGCCACCTGCATGGTCAGGGTGGACCCACCCGACAAGTTACGCCCGTTCCACAGGCTTTGCCCAGCGGCCCGCAGCATCGCGATGGGGTCCACTCCGGCGTGGGTCCAGAACCGTTTATCCTCGTACCGGATCAGCATGGCGATGAAATTCGGATCGACTGCGCCGGGCCGTAGTCGCCAGATGCCATCCTCGACTGGAAGTGCACGCAGAAGGTCGCCATTCCGGTCTCGCATCTCGACCGAAGTTCCAGCCAGAACGGGAGGGAGGGTTGTGGCGTCGACCCAGCGGTCAACACCATCCCGCGCCAGTGCCGTCAGGTAGAGTGCTCCGGCCAGCGCAAACAAAAGCCGCGACCGCCTAGGCATGACAGCCATCCAAGCAGTGGTATGGTGCAAGGCTGATCACTGAACCTCAACCTGCCTGGTCGACGTACGCGCGCGGTTCTGCGGGCGGTACATATCTTCGACCGAGGCTGCAGGATGATGGAACACGCCCGGCGTTACGGCGCGCGCCACGTAGGCCAGCGTTACCGTCTCACGACCGGACAAATCAACGGCGGCCAGGAACCGGTCCGAACGGAACTCGGTATGGGTAGCGTCGGACAGGTCCAGCCAGTCGAGTGCCCGCATATCGCCCGAGCGGAGCAGGCTCGGGTTGTCGATCTCGATCCCGGCGGATAGTGGATCGTCCACCATCAACCGTGCTCCGCCGCTTTCGAACGGTGTTACTTGCAGTACTGTGACGAACCGGTCACCCACGGCAAAGCTGTTTGCGTCGATCAAATCGCCATCCATCGAGTAGTACTGCCGTTCGATCGCGTAGCCGGTGCCGCCCGCCTCCGGCGGAGATTCCGGAATGCCCGTGATCGTCAAGGTGATATCCGTCGCCTGACCGTCGGCGGCCATGATGTTGATATCATCCGCCTGTCCGGATTGCAGAACCTTCACAAACGGACCAGAAACCGGCGCGCCGTTGACCATCAAGCCCGATTCCGTTGTGTCAGACACAAGCTCGTGCGCCGCCAGCAACGACCACGTGGCCTCCTGAGTAGACAGCGGCGTGCGGCCTGTGCTCACCCGTTGGATCAAAGCATCGCGGTCAATCGCCTCGCTACCTGCGCCCACGGCAAGGGTCAACAGACCGGCCGCATCCCGCAGGTAGGTGCCGTAGTCAGCGCGCCAGACGTTCTGTTGCTGGTTCTGTTGCCGATCCAGCATTCGCGCGGCACGGTTGAACATCGAATCCGCACGGGTCTGGTCGCCGTAAGAGGCCAGAGCTGCGCCCAGTTGTGCCGCCGCCAGAGGGGTGTCGAAGGCATCCCCTTTAACATCAGCGTAATAGCGCAGATCGCCCATCGAGGCCGCGCCTTCCCGCGCAAGAACCATCAGGGCATAGGCGATGTCCTGACCGCCTTCGTCAAAATCTGGTGCATAATTGACCCTGTTCCGAAGGTTATCCATTGCCTGAGCGAAAGCCCGGTCTGGCACGGGATGTCCCTGAGTGCGGGCACGGGACAAGAAGTCGGTCACATAGGCGTCCAGCCAGAAATCCCCGCTGCCTGCGCGCCACAGGCCAAAGGCTCCGTTCGCGGCCTGACGGGTCAGGATGCTGCGGATCGAATCGCCGATGCGCTGATCCACCACCGGACCATCCCCCAGCCCCGAGGCTTGCGCAGCGGATGACAGGTACAGCAACGGCAGCGCTTTGCTGGTGATCTGTTCGGTGCAGCCATAGGGGTAACGGTTCAGCTGATCCAGCAGTCCGGGTGTGTCGAATTTTGCCAATGCTCCGGCTGACAGAATGGCCTTGGCCGAGCCCAGCTGGAACCCGTCAAACACATCCTGTGAAAACAGGAAGCTGTCGCCTGCGCCCAAGGCAAAACGCCGCGTCTGCGCAATCACCGGATCATTGGCGCGCACCGGCATCCGCAGGGTTTGCGACAGGTCGCGCCCATCAGGCGTGGTGATCGACACGCTGATTTCAGGATCGCCGACGGCGCTGGCCGTGATCGGGATCTCGAAAACCGCCTTGCCACCGTCCTCCAGCACAAAGCTGGCTGGTGCCGCGCCCAGTTCCAAACCGTTGGAGGCGGTCAGGCCAAGTGCCATTTCTCCGGGCGTGCCATCAGCATGGACGATCTCAAGACGCATTCGGCTTTGATCCCCTGGGGCAAGGAAGCGCGGAAGGCTGGCGGTGACGACCACAGGGTCGCGGACGATCATTTCGACTTCGGCCTGGCCGACGGCTTTGTGCGACCACGCGACGGCCATCAGGCGGACGGTTCCATTGAAGGCGGGAAGGGGAATGTCGATCTCAACCTCACCATCCGCACCGATCTCGACCGGGCCACTGAACACGGCCATCAGGTCTTGCGTCGGCGGCGGAGACTGGCGACGCATCCCGTTGTCACTGTCGCCGCCCGAGCGCACTGTGCCCATGGCTCCGGTCATGCCGTCGATCAGTCGCCCGTAGACATCCCGCAGATCAACGCCCAGACGACGCTGCCCGAAATAGTATCCTTGCGGGTCCGGGCTTTCGAACCCGGTGAGGTTCAGAATGCCCACATCGACAGCGGCCAGGGTCAGCCAGACCGGATCATTGTCTGCGGCGTTTTCGACCCTGATACGGGCTTTTTGCGTCTGACGTGGTGCGATGATCTCGGGCACATCGACAGTTACGGAGAGTTTGTGGTCCTCTGGATCGATGCTGGCATGGGCCACACCCATCGCCCGCGCCGGGTTCTGACCGGCTGCAACATCCATTGGGCGGATCACGGTTGCGGTGACATAAGCCCCTGCGCCCCAATCCTTCGTTACCTCAATGGGTATCAGAGTTTCACCTTCCGGCACTTCCACCATTTGGCGATGGACCAGACGGTTCGAAAGGACTTCTATCTGAGCGACACCGGCCATTCGCGGTACAATCCGCAACTGCGCCGTATCCCCGATGCGATAGCTGTCGCGATCCAACGACATTTCAAGCCGGTCCGGCGTGGTCGATGCATCGGCTGCCTGATACCAGCCCGCATGGAAATCGATAGCGGTTTCTGCATACGTCCCATCGACACGCTGCACCACCAGTTCATAGCGCCCCCATTTCACCGGCTGTGTCAGCGTCAGAGGGTCGGTAGAGACGTCCACTTCGCCAGTGGCGACACGGCTGCGGCGCGTAGTTGGTTCCCAATTCCAGTTGCCGTACAGCTGGTACCATTGATAGCGCGTTTCGACCTTGTTCAGCGTCCAGCGCAGACGCATCGGACTGGGCGTCAGGTCAGGGGAAAGGCCGACAATCTCAAACGCAGCCTCCGTGCCTTCCGGGATGACCTCGTCGAACAGGGGCTTGACGCCAATAACAGGGTGCGGCGGCAAGACAGGCGCGGTCAGGCGACGCTCAACCGGGCGGCCCGAGCCATCGGCCAGTCGGGCGATGATCTCGACCTCGATCGGCTTTCCTTCAGTCTCTAATGCAGGGACTTCGACCGCCACAGTTGCTTGACCCGCCGTGTCTGTGCGCATGTCACCGAAATATGTGCTCTTGATCGAGGTCTCTGCATCATAGCGACCAAAGCGATAACCTCCGTAGCCCGGAACCGTGTCCGCCGGGCGCGCGATGACCTGCCCATCGATGCTCAGGCCAGACCCCGGCGCACCAAACAGATAGCGCGCGTCGATCGAGAGTGGTGGACTATCGCCGGGGCGCAAGGGTGCGTCGGGCAAGGTCAGGTCAAAATCGATACGTTCGGGCAGGAAATCCTCGACGAGCACGGTCTGACGCGCCAGTGCATCGCCCTTGGGATCGGATTTGATTTCAATCTTCCATGCGCCACGCGGCACGTCTGCGGCCACAGGCAGGGCAAAGACATGACCCCCGGCAACGCCGCCATCCGAGACAGACCGGCGGTATTCCACCCCGTCCGGGCGATACAGGATTGCAGTCAGAGGCAGGCCCTCAATGGCCAGCGCCTTACCATCGCGGGACAGGGCAGTGACATGGATCACCTCTCCGGCCCGATAAGCACCTCGGTCGGTGGTCAGAAAGACATCGACCGGCCCCGCCGGCGCGCGCCCTTCAACGCCGCGATCCGACAGGTCAAAGGCAGGATCGGTCAGCGAGAGAAAGCTGAAATCGCTGTCATCACTTGCCGCCATCACCAGAGCAGGCGCACTAGCCCCTTTTCCGCGCGTCAGGCCCGGATCGAAGCTTACATAGCCGGTTTCATCGGTCCGCGCCGTCGCGATGACAGCGTTCGCCTTTGAGACCAGCGAAACTTCGACACCTTCGCGCGGTACTGCATCGCTTAGCCCGCGCACGGTCACGTGCAGCCCGTCAGTACCCAGGGCGGTGCTGATCCCCAGATCAGAAAGAACAAACCATTGCGTTGCACCAGGATCGTCATAGGGATCGGCTCCCGGAACGCGGGCGGTCAATGCATAGATACCCGCAGGTTGATCAAAGATCGCTTCGGCCATGGGAAGACGTGCCGTCATGGTCTGGTTCAACTGGTTGGAAACCTCGGCAGTACCCGTCCAGATGTCCTGAGCAATCTCGTCCGAGAATTCTTCTTCCTGCCATTCGCTGAGCGGACGGCCGAAAAGGTCCTGTTGCACGGCACGCAAAAGGTTCCGGTCACTGACCCGCCGCAGAGTCAGGTCAAGTTCTGTCACATTGACCGTTTCGACAGGCAAGGCCGCATCCGCAGAATTCGGAAGGACATAGCTGCGCCCGGGAAACCGAACCGAAGGTGCCCGGTCGCGAACATAATGGGTCAGTTCAATGCTGCGGTTCAGTGCTTCGCCCGAGGCGGCAGGCAACCCTTCGCGCAATGTCAGGCGATAACGCTGGCCATGCGCAACCCCATCGACGCAGAGCTGGCTGTCATCGGCCTGCACGACCAGCCCGTCAGCGTCACGCTGAACGAAGGGATCATAATCAACCCCAGCCTTGACCAGAGGTTCCGAGAACTCGATACAAATCCTGGGGGCAGCCGCATCGCTTTCGACCGAGCTGTCGACCACGCGGAAGCCATATTTACCGATGGCGTTGTCCAAGGCGGCCAATACGTCTTCCCGCGGTTGCACCTGCTCGGCCAGCCGAAGAACAGGGATCATGTCGCGCCCGCGCTCAACCTCTTCCAAGGCTTCTGCAAGTATCATCAGGGCAGCGATCTGGGAGCCGGAAGCATCGGCACGCAGATAGCCATTGATCGCCGCATTCAGCGCGCGATTGCGCAGATCGCGCCGCTCGTTCCAACCCGAAGGGTTCATGGCCAGCAGCAGGCGCGCATATTCCACCCAAAGATCCGGGGTGTCGCTGAGCGATACGGCGACACCCGTCCACTGCATCGCCTGCGTGACGCTGCCCGCGTCGCGCGCGGCATCCAGAACGGCTTGCAGATCGTACCCTACTGCCGGGTGCAGGAACCCCAAATCTCGGGCTTGTTTTGTTGCGCGACCAAGATCGTCAGAACTCAGGGCGCTCATTGTTTCAGCCCGTGTTTTTCCCAGGGTTAGAGACTTTTCAGTGCCTGGCACCTTTTGCGCAGACAGAGCCCCTTGATAGGTCTCTTGGCGGCTCACGCCACTTTTGGGAAAGCAGGCATCGGACCGGGTATTATAGGTGAACGCCGTACATTGCGCGTTGGCCGAGCAGGCCTGAATGCAGGACTTCAAATCGGTGTCGAACAAGGCATCCAGATCCGAGCCATAGAAATCCGTGTCCCGAGAGGCGACATAGCGGAATTCAGGCACCGCACTCTGCGCCAGAACCGCAGCAGGAAGGTTCAGAAGAAAAATTATGTAAGTTATTGAAATATAAACAAAGCGGCGCATGGCGTCCTCCTCTTTGGGCTCAGCCTTGCATGGTGCGCGCCTGTAGCGCAACGGCTTAAACAGATTTTCATTCTCTGTCGCGAAGCTGAAATCCGAACGTCCCGGAATCGATCATAATGAGTCTTGCGAACAAACTGGCACAGGAACGGCGCGCGCGTCTGGCAGCAGAACGAATGCTTGCCTTGAAACAGGCCGAACTTTCGACTGCAAATCGAAAACTGGGCCAACACGCCATGGCGCTGACCAGGCGTATTGGTGAAACTCAGGCCGAAGTTGAAACTGTCCGCGGTGAAAACGAAAAGGTCAAATCCGATCTTACCGTCGCCCATGCCAAGATCGAGATTGCTGAACGCCGCCTGTGGCATTCGATCCAGACCATTCAGGACGGGTTTGCTTTCTTTGACGGCGACAGCAGGCTTATCAGCGCAAATGGAGCATATCTAAGTGTTTTTGAAGGCCTGTATGAAGTCGCACCGGGGATTTCCTATCAGCGGATTCTGCAATTGCTGACCACCGAAGGAATTGTAGACATTGGCGACGAAGCTGCCGAGGAATGGCAGGCCAGAATGCAGGCCCGCTGGAATCGTTCCAGTCCACCTCCAATCGTCATGCAACTGTGGAACGGCCACTTCATCCGCCTGATCGATCAGCGTGGCAGCGGCGGTGACGTGGTCAGCCTGGCACGCAACATCACCGCGTCGGTCCGGAACGAAACAGAATTGAAGGCTGCCCGCGAACGGGCGGAAGCGGCCAACAGGGCCAAATCAGTCTTTCTCGCCAATATGAGCCACGAAATCCGCACGCCGATGAATGGTATCGTCGGTATGACCGAATTGCTTGATGAATCTCCTCTGGACGAAGAACAGCGGCTCTATGTCAACACGATCCGCAACTCGGGTGAGGCATTGTTGGTTATCATCAACGACGTGCTTGATTATTCCAAGATCGAGGCGGACAAACTGGTTCTACACCCTGAACCCTTCGATCTGGAGCGCTGCATCCTTGAGGTCGCGATGCTGTTGCAACCCAGCGTACGCGACAAGGGGCTCACCTTGCTTGTGGATTACGACCTTTTCCTGCCCACCCTTTTTGTAGGAGATCCCGGCCGAATACGGCAGGTTCTGACCAACCTGGTGGGCAACGCGGTCAAATTCACCAAGGAAGGGCATGTACTGGTCCGTGTGACAGGCGTTCCGCATTCCCAGGCTCAGACATGCGACATCCATGTTGCCATCGAAGATACCGGCATCGGCATAGATGCGGACAAGATCAACCACGTTTTTGGTGAGTTCAATCAGGTCGAAGATGAACGCAATCGTCAATTTGAAGGTACCGGGTTGGGTCTTGCCATCAGCAGGCGCCTGATCACCATGATGGGCGGTTCGGTCTGGGTTGAAAGCGAACCGGGTCGGGGATCCTGTTTCGGGTTCAAGGTGTCGCTGCCCACGGCAGAAGGCCCACAGCCGGAACCTCCGAAACTGTCGGATTGCGTGAAACACGTCATGGTGGTCGAGGATCTGGCCGTAA
This sequence comes from Ruegeria sp. CDSA141, assembly GCF_059612005.1. Classification (NCBI taxonomy): domain Bacteria; kingdom Pseudomonadati; phylum Pseudomonadota; class Alphaproteobacteria; order Rhodobacterales; family Roseobacteraceae; genus Ruegeria; species Ruegeria sp. CDSA141. The sequence continues at coordinate 116,752 of NZ_JBXWPT010000009.1, read as the reverse complement.
ACCGGGCTATTCTGGCGAAACAACTTGGCCGTTTAGGGGCCGAAGTGACGGTTTGCGCGTCAGGAGCCGAGGCGCTGGCAGAAATGCATGACGCAATTGAACTTGTCCTGTGCGATCATGATCTGCCAGATATGGATGGATTGGACCTGGCCATCACCCTTAAAGACCGTGGGTGGGGCGATGCCTCGGTCATCGTGATGTCTGCAAATCCATCTCTGATCCACACGCACCCGGCCCGCGACCTGATCAACGGTGTGTTGCAGAAGCCGATCCCCAGGGCCGAGTTGTATTCCGGGCTCGTGGCTCTCAGGGGTAATTCGCCGCCAGAATGTCGTTCTACGCAGCAAAGTTCCGTCTCTGACAAAGAAGAAACCAAGGTGTTGGAAACAAGGCGCATGAAGATACTTGCGGCCGAAGACAATCATACCAATCAGCTGATCCTGAAAAAGATGGTCCAAGACCTGCAAATAGATTTGCGATTTGCCTCCAATGGGATTGAAGCCGTTGAGATCTTTCAGGAGTTTGACCCGGACTTGATCTTCATGGATATTTCCATGCCGAAGATGGACGGCAAACAGGCCACTACCGAAATCCGCAGGATTGAGGTCGAAACAGGGCGTCATGTCCCGATCGTTGCCTTGACGGCTCATGCAATGGCCGGTGACGACCAGGGCATCTTGTCCGCGGGGTTGGATTACTACATGACGAAACCGCTGCGCAAAAATCATATTCATCAAATGATCCTGCAACACCAACCAGACGGGGTAAGCAATGTTATGGACAATCACCTCGTCCAGGAGCATTCACCCATGTGTGACCGCAAACAGGATCCTGCTTCATCTGGCTGAAAATATCCCGGGGAGCGCGAGGTGCTGGCCCCTCGCTCAGACCCGCAGCCCAAAACCGTAGCTGCAAGAGTTATCGATCAATCTGTCAGGGTCTCAGGCCGAATAGGGTCGAACAAAGACAGGTCTGCCCTCTTCCGACAGGTCAGCACGATACGCGTATCCGCCCGTATCGAAATCCAGCAAAGCTTTCGGGTCAGTCAGGCGGTGTTGAATGACATAGCGCGCCATTGCACCACGCGCCTTTTTGGCAAAGAAACTCACGATCTTCGGAGTGTCGTTCTTGTCTTCCATGAACACAGGAGTGACGACGCGCAGTTTCAAAGCGTGCGGGTCCACGGCACCGAAATACTCCTGACTGGCGCAGTTGATCAGAACGTCGCTGCCGATCTTGTCGCATTGTGCGTTCAGGGCCTTGCTCAACTGGTCGCGCCAATATTCATAAAGGTTCTTGCCGCGCCGGGTTTTTAGCTTGCTGCCCATCTCCAGTCTGTAGGGTTGTATCGCATCAAGTGGCCGCAAAACGCCATACAGGCCCGAGAGGATGCGCAGATGATCCTGTGCCCATGCCATTTCGTCAGGACCGAGCGAAGCTGCTTCCAGACCCTGATAGGTGTCACCTGCAAAGGCCAGCGCGGCCGGGCGCGTTGCCTTGGCGTCTGGCATGTCCGAAAAAGCACGATAGCGATCGCGATTCAGACGTGCCAGATCATCGCTCAGATCCATCAGCTTTTTCAGATCGCCAAGGGTCAGATTGCGTGCGGTTTTGGACAGTCTGATCGCATCATCCTGAAAATCGGGCTGTGTGACTTCAACGTACCGCTCTGCCCAGTCCAGCCGCTTGGCCGGAGAAATCACTACCAGCATATCTGCCCTCTTTTCTTACCTGTTCCAGCGTATCTAGCCCGCCCCACGCAACACGTCCAGAAAGGCGGTGCCAAACCTTTGGTGACGTCGGTCGCCCAGCACCTGTTCAATCCCGCGCAGGTCGTCAGGGCGCATCTGAGCCACCTTCGCCAGTTGTGAGGCCGAGCAGGTCAGCGGTTTGTCTATCCCGTCTGGCCCGCGGGACAATTGAGACTGTATTTCGAGCAAGCGGTCATAAATTTCGCCCTGATCGCGTCCGGCCAGCTTGCGTCGCGCCGGATGAACGGTTTCTGCTGTGCCAGCGATCACTTCAAGAAAGGTATCGCCATAGCGTTCCAGCTTCTTTGCGCCGACACCGCCAATACGTGCCATGTCGTCCAGTGTCATGGGGCGTTTTTCCGCCATTTCAATCAGGGTACGATCCGGAAAAATAACATAGGCCGGGACCCGCGCGGATTCTGCCAAAGCGCGTCTTTTCGCCTTGAGAGCAGAAAGCAATGGCGCATCTTCATCGGAGACCATGGCTTTCACGGAGGGGCGGCGGGTTGCCTTGCGCAGGGTGTCCTTGCGCAAGTTGATCCGTGCCTCGCCCTTCAGAATTGGTTTGGCGGCCTCAGTCATCCGCAAGGCGCCGTGACGTTCGGGATCGGGACGCACCAGATCGTGACCCATCATCTGGCGGAAGATGGCCTGCCATTGGGCGCGCGACCATTCTTTGCCGATGCCCCAGGTGGACAAACCATCATGACGGCGCGCGCGGATCTTGTCAGTCTCGTTCCCCAGAAGAATGTCGATCAGATGACCGCTGCCAAACCACTCATCAGTGCGAAGGATCGCAGACAAGGCCATTCGGACAGGCGTTGTGCCATCAAATATCTCAGGTGGTGTGTCGCACAGGTCGCACTTCCCACACGGCTCCGCCCGTTCTCCGAAATAGCCCAACAATGTCTGGCGGCGGCATTCCAGCGCCTCGGCCAACCCCAGTAGGGAATTCAACCGGGCATGATCGGCCATGCGGCGCTCGGGCGGAGCAAGACCCTCGTCAATCTGAGAGCGGCGCAGACGGATATCGTCGGGTCCGAACAGGGTCAGGGTTTCAGTGGGGCCACCGTCACGCCCAGCGCGCCCTATCTCCTGATAATACGCCTCGATCGATTTCGGCAGGTCGGCATGGGCGACCCACCTGATATCCGGTTTGTCGATGCCCATCCCAAAGGCAACTGTGGCAACCACGATCAGCCCGTCCTCGCGCGCGAAACGGCTTTCGACGATGCGGCGATCTTCGGCCTCCATACCCCCGTGATAGTGGCAGGCGGTGTGACCTTCTGCGCGCAAGGCTTGCGCCAGCACTTCGGTCTTGTTCCTTGTGCCGCAATAGACGATGCCGGATTGTCCTTTGCGCGCCTCAGCGAAATCCAGAATCTGCTTGCGCGGTCCGTCCTTGGCAGCAAAGGCCAGATGGATGTTGGGCCGGTCGAACCCGCGCAGGAACTTGCGGGGTTCGGTGCCGTCGAACAGTTTTTCGACAATCTCGTCCTGCGTTTCGGCGTCTGCTGTCGCTGTGAAAGCGGCCAGCGGTACGTCCAAGGCGCGCCGCAGCTCTCCGATCCGCAAATAATCAGGGCGAAAATCGTGTCCCCATTGGCTGACACAATGGGCCTCGTCCACTGCAATAAGACTGACATTGATCCTGCGCAGCATCCCCAGCGCCGAACCCGCAGCCAGACGTTCTGGTGCCATGTAAAGCAGCTTGAGCCGTCCGGCCTCCAGCGCTTCCCAAACGGCATCTGTTTCTTCAGGGGTGTTGCCAGATGTAAGGGCTCCGGCCTCAACGCCGGCTTCCTGCAACCCGCGCACTTGATCGCGCATCAAGGCGATCAGTGGAGAGATCACCACGGTCACCCCGTCGCGCAATAGGGCAGGTAGTTGAAAACAAAGGGATTTGCCACCCCCGGTAGGCATGATGGCCAGCACGTTTTCGCCCGCAGTCACGGCATCGACGATCTCTTCCTGCCCGGGGCGGAAATCGTCGAATCCAAAGACATCTCGCAGCAGGGGTGCGGCGTCGAACATGTGTGGGGGTGCCCTGTTTTAAGGTTTATCTGCTCTTGAGACAGGACAATCACATACTAAGAATCGGTGAACAAGAGGTCAGTAGAAATAGACCGCATTGTTGATCAGGATGATCCGCAGGGCATACACACCGATCAGTACGACCAGAGGTGTTAGGTCGAGCCCGCCCATATTGGGCAGGATACGGCGGATCGGGCCATAAATAGGCTCTAGAATACGGTTCAGCCCGTACCAGATTTGCGCAACCAGCTGTTGGTGCAGGTTAAGCACCTGAAAGTTGATCAGCCAGCTCATGATCACATGGGCCAGGATGATGAACCAGACAATGTCCAGGATCAGCAGCAGGATTTGGATCAGCGACAGCATGGGTTCTCCGTTCTCTTGTTGGCCGAGACCTAAGCACCCTTGCCGCAAAGAGCAAGTAGCCTGAACTCAACGCTTGCGAATTGGGCTAAAGGCCCGTCTTATAAAAGCAACGATAAACAGGGGCAGAGATGGCAGAAATATCCAAGCGCAGGCGCATCTGGGGCTGGTGGTTCTTTGACTGGGCCAGTCAGCCCTACCATACTTTGTTGGTTACGTTCGTTTTTGGCCCATACTTCGCGGGCGTTGCGGCCGGGTACTTCACCAATGAAGGGCTGGATGCGCAGGAGGCCGCTGCGCGAGCTCAGACGGTCTGGGCGAACTGCCTGACGATTACCGGGTTGATCATCGCGTTTGGCGCGCCGTTGCTGGGGGCGATGGCAGATGTCTCTGGTCGGCGAATCCCTTGGATCTTTGTCTTTTCGGTGATGTATGCCGTTGGTTCCGCTGCGCTTTGGTACACTCTGCCCGACGGCTCGAACATGTGGTTGATGCTGTCGGCCTTTGGTCTGGGCTTTGTCGGCGCGGAATACGCGCTGATCTTCATCAACTCACAGCTGCCCGATCTGGGAGATGACAGTGAAGTAGGTGAGATTTCGGGCTCAGGCTTTGCCTTTGGCTATTTTGGCGGCCTTATTTCGCTGGCGATCATGCTGGCTTTGTTTGTGGAACAGGCCAACGGCAAGACGTTGATAGGTTTGGACCCCATATTCGGTCTGGACGCGTCGCAACAACAGGGAACCCGCTTTGTTGGACCATTCACTGCCGGTTGGTTCGTCCTTTTCATGGTGCCGTACTTCCTTTGGGTTCGTGAGGACGTGCCGACGGACAAGTCAGGCACCGTTCGTGAAGCACTGCGATTGCTGGCGAAATCGGTATCTAACCTGCGCCATCGCGTCAGTTTGGCCAGTTACCTCGGCTCGTCCATGTTCTATCGCGATGCGCTGAACGGATTGTACAGCTTCGGGGGTGTCTATGCCCGGCTGGTTCTGGAGTGGGACCTGATCAAAATCGGTGTTTTCGGAATTGTCAGCGTGTTGGCGGCTGCCGCGTTTTCATGGATCGGGGGAAAGCTGGACAAAAAGCTCGGCCCCAAACCAGTGATTTTGGCGGCAATTTGGGTGCTGATCTTCGTCTGCGTGACAATCGTGATGATGGACCGGACGCAGATTTACGGTATCGCACTACCCGAAGGCTCGAACCTGCCGGATATGGTGTTCTTTGGTTGCGGTGTTCTGATCGGAGGCATGGGCGGTATTCTGCAATCGGCCAGCCGCTCGATGATGGTGCGTCACACCGACCCCGAAGCCCCGGTGGAGAGCTTCGGACTTTATGGTCTGTCGGGCCGCGCGACCGCTTTTGCCGCGCCTTTGCTGATCGGGATTGCAACAACTGTGACCGGAAGTGCGCGGCTGGGGGTGTCACCCATCGTACTGTTGTTTATTCTGGGCCTATTCCTGATGCGTTGGGTGAGACCTGAAGGGGATCAGAGCGGATGATTTTATTACGTTATTTGGCATTTTTGGCCATCATGGCGCTGGCGAATACGGCGACGGCGCAGCCCCTGGCAAAGCAGTTGTTCGGGGCGCAGAAGGTAAGCTCGCAACAAAAAGCGGCTGCTTTCGGCAGTTATTCGCGTGGGTGCGCGGCCGGGTCGGTGCAATTGCCGGAAACCGGTCCGACGTGGCAGGCAATGCGTCTGTCGCGCAATCGAAACTGGGGACATCCCGAGGCAATCGATTACGTTCAGGACCTCAGCAAGTTTGCGGCACGGCAACCGGGTTGGAATGGTCTCTATATTGGGGATATCAGCCAGCCGCGGGGTGGCCCAATGACCTCGGGACACCGCTCTCATCAGCTGGGGCTGGATATCGATATCTGGATGCTTCCGGGCAATAACATGCGCCTGTCGCGCAAGGCGCGCGAGAACATCTCATCCATATCGCTGCGACGCTCGAACGGCGCCTACGTCAACAGCAACTGGACCAAACAGCATCATGCGGTGTTGCGCGAAGCCGCCAAGGACAAACGCGTGGCGCGTATCTTCGTGTTCCCCGGGGCGAAGGTTCAGATGTGCAACGATGAAAAAGGCAATCGTGCTTACCTGCGCAAGATAAGGCCTTGGTGGGGGCATCACTACCATTTTCACGTGCGCCTGAAATGCCCTAGAGGATCAAAGGGATGCGTCAACCAGGATGCACCACCCAAGGGCGATGGCTGTGCCGAGGCGCAACAATGGGTGCGTAACATCTTGAACCCGCCGCCGCCCGACCCGAACGCGCCGCCGCCCAAGAAACGCCGGGAATATGTTCTGGCCGATTTGCCAAAACAATGCGCCGCCATCTTGCAATCCAAGTAAGTACGGCACTGTTTCTGGCTTCGGCGGCCTTGGGAGTGGATGTAAAAACTGCCACACACCAAGGCAGTTTTGCATGGCGTCACCAGGCGGATTGGTTTGGCGGATTCTCGGCGCTGCACATTTCGGACAATGGGCAGCAGATGATGGCGCTGAGCGACCGGGCCAGGTCGGTGACCGCGCGCATTGAGCGCCTTGATGGCGAGATCACCGGCCTGCGCATTCTGGGGCACTGGCCGGTTCTGTCCAGCAATGGGCACATCATGTCAGGCGGCGTTGGCGATTCCGAAGGGATTGCGGCGGCTCCGGACGGTGGGTTCTACATCTCATTTGAAGGGGTGCACCGCGTCGCCCATTACCCCGCACCGGGCACAAAGGCGCGTGTATTACCGCGCCCGCAGGCATTTCAGGACCTCGCCGACAATGGATCCTTTGAAGGTCTGGCCATCGATGGGCGCGGGCGGCTGTATACGCTACCGGAAACAAACCGCACCGCCCGTGGAGATATTCCCGTCTATCGCTGGAATGGCCAAACCTGGTCGACCCCTTTTGTTCTGCCCCAGCGTGGTTGGTTCAAGCCGGTTGCCGCTGATTTCGGTCCTGATGGACGATTTTATCTGTTGGAGCGAAGCCTCTCGGCAATCGGGTTTCGCTCGCGCCTGCGGCGATGGGATCTGGCAGGTAACGTGCCGAACGCCGAGGAAACCCTGTTCGAAACCGGAGCAGGGGCCCATGACAACCTCGAAGGCTTGTCGATCTGGCGGGATGATAACGGGCATTTGCGGGCCACGATGATTTCGGACGACAACTTTCTGGCACTGCAACGAACCGAGTTGGTCGAGTATCTGCTGCCCGATTGACACGCGGTACATGAAGGTCTAAACGCACAGCCTGCCTTGGGACGGTCCCTTGGCCAAGTCGCCGCTACCTTGTCAAAACGGGCATCAAAATATGCAACGCAACTTTATTCCCGGCATTCTTGCCATGGCCGCCATCGTGGTGGCCTCGAACATTCTGGTCCAGTTCCTGATCCTTGACGGACTGTTGACCTGGGGTGCCTTCACCTATCCGCTGGCCTTTCTGATCACTGACATCATGAACCGCGTCTATGGTGTGGGCCCGGCCCGCAAGGTCGTTTTCGCGGGCTTCGTCACCGGGGTGATCTGCTCGCTGATCGGCAGCCAGATCATGCTTCAGGGCGACGGCTTTACCTATGCTGCCGTGCCGCTGCGCATCGCCGTGGCCTCGGGCACCGCCTTCCTGATTGCGCAACTGACCGACGTCACCGTGTTCAACGCCATGCGTGGCGGTCAATGGTGGCGCGCGCCGCTGGTATCGACTCTGGTAGGTTCAGCGCTGGATACCGCTTTGTTCTTCACCATCGCCTTCTCTGCCTCGGTCACCTTCTTTGGCGCCGATGCGGATGCTGCCATCAACTGGGCGTGGGAGCCCGTGCCCTTCATGCTGTCGGGTCCCGAGGCACCGCTGTGGGTGACGCTGGCCTTTGCCGACTGGTTGGTGAAACTGTCGCTGGCCCTGATCGCGCTGATCCCGTTCAAGGTGATCGTTGCGCGACTGACCGCTGCACAGCCTGCGTAAAAAAGTGCTTTGAGAATGGCGCATCTTGTGTCACGCTTCTTTCTAACCGCAACAGATAGAAAAGGAGGTGATCCAGTGTCAAGAAAGAGATTGGAGAGAGGTGTCGGAACAACCGGGGGGACCGCCTGCTAGGGCAGCCCTTGGCGGAGTGTTCGCTCCGGCTGGTCGATTGATCTAACCGACCCGACCTCCTGAACTTTCGAAGGGCCGTCCCGCCGGGGCGGCCCTTTCTGTTTTCACCCGTGCCAGTTATGGTCGAACCTATGTTGCGCATTACCGACGATATCACTCTGCAAGACTGGGAAATGACCGAGAGCTTTGTCCGCTCTTCCGGCCCTGGCGGGCAGAATGTGAACAAGGTCTCGACCGCCGTTGAGCTGAGGTTCGAGGCCGCGCGCTCCCCTTCTTTACCCGATCCGGTCAAGAACAGGCTGAAACGGTTGGCCGGGCGCCGCTGGACCAAGGATGGCGCGATCATCATCCAGTGTGAAGAAACACGGTCGCAAGCCCGCAACCGGGAAATCGCACGTACAAGGCTGGCCGAACTGATCACGCGTGCGCTGGTCCAACCCAAGCGGCGCATCGCAACAAAACCTACCTATGGCTCGGTCAAACGCAGGCTTGCGACGAAAAAGGCACGGGGTGACGTTAAGGCATTGCGAGGCAAGGTGTCCGAAGATTGATCTGGCATCTTGTCGGGGCGTTGATAGTCTGACCTTCAAAAGGAGCAGGAGAGTAACGCCATGAGGCTGGAGGGAAAAACCGCAATCGTCACTGGCGGAGCATCCGGGTTTGGTGCGGGGATCGTAAGGAAGTTCCAGGCCGAAGGTGCGCGCGTCATGATTGCTGACATCAATGGCGATGCTGCCCATGAGCTTGCTGGGCAGCTTGGTTCCGAAGCGGTTGCTCAGCAGGTCGATGTAAGCGACGGTGCTTCGGTCCAAAAGATGGCGGATGCGGCTTTCTCAACTTTCGGCTATTTGGATATTCTGGTGAACAATGCCGGTGTGACTCACCTTCCGACGCCGCTCGAGGAGGTCAGCGAAGAAGATTTCGACCGTGTTTTCTGCGTGAATATGAAATCCGTCTATCTGACTGCCCGCGCGTTGTTGCCTCATATGAAGGCACGCGGGGCGGGTTCAGTGCTAAACGTGGCTTCAACCGCGGGCCTGTCGCCGCGCCCGAACCTGAACTGGTATAACGCCTCCAAGGGTTGGATGATCACCGCAACCAAAACGATGGCGGTCGAGCTTGCACCGTCCGGGCTGCGGGTGAATGCGATCTGCCCGGTCGCCGGGGAAACGCCATTGCTGAAATCTTTCATGGGTGAAGACACACCCGAAATCCGTGCCAAATTCCTGTCGACCATCCCCTTGGGCCGCTTTTCAACCCCTGAAGATATGGCTAATGCCGCCTGTTTCCTGTGTTCGGACGAGGCCAGCATGATCACCGGCACTGCGCTTGAGGTCGACGGCGGCCGATGCATCTGATCCGCTCTTCATCTGGCCAAAAATATCCCCGCCGGTGGCAGCGCGCGCCAGCGCGCTTTCCCGCTCAACCGCCGAGACTTACATGATCCCCGGACCAAGAAACCTGATCACGGATGTTCCCGGCCTGATAGTCGGCAACGCTCAGGACGGCGCCTTGAAATCCGGCACGACTGTCCTGACCGCCGCAGAACCGTTCGTGACATCGGTCCACATTATGGGCGGTGCGCCGGGCACGCGCGAGACTGAACTTCTTGCTCCTGACAAGACGGTAACGCATGTGGATGCGATATCGCTGTCCGGTGGATCGGCGTTCGGGCTGGATGCCTGTTCCGGTGTCTCGGATGCATTGCGCCAGTTGGGTAGGGGTTTTCCGGTTGGTGATGTTGTGGTGCCAATCGTACCAGGTGCGATCCTGTTTGATCTACTGAATGGCGGCGACAAGACCTGGGATGTAAATCCCTATCGTGCCTTGGGGCGTGCTGCGTTCGAATCCGCGTCGGACAAGTTCGAACTCGGAACCGCAGGTGCAGGAACCGGGGCTCTGACCGCGATGCACAAGGGTGGGTTGGGCTCAGCCTCGCTTGTTTTGGACAACGGTGTCACCGTGGGAGCACTTGTTGCGGTCAATCCGCTGGGAAGTGTCACCACGCCGGGTGACAGGCATTTCTGGGCTGCCCCATTTGAAGTGGACGATGAGTTTGGCGGATTTGGGCCTGATCCCAGTGCTGGACTTGGCTATCCAACGGTCAGTCGAAAAGCGCAGGTGATGCAGCCGGCGAATCCGGACAAGGCCAATACCACGATTGCCATCGTTGCGACTGATGCTGCCCTGACCAAACCGCAGTGCCAGAGGTTGGCCGTTGCTGCCCATGACGGTATTGCCCGCGCCATTGTGCCCGCCCATACGCCCGGCGATGGTGATCTGGTGTTCGGGGTCAGCACCGGCGCGCGGGTGATCACCTCTGATGCCGAACCAGGTGTCATCGGGCACGCGGCTTCGCTTTGCCTGGCGCGGGCCATTGCGCGCGCCGTTTTTCTGGCGACTCCGGCAGCAGGCGACTTATTGCCGTGCTGGTCCGGGGTGCATGACAAAAGTTAAGGACACCCTATTTGTCGCAGTGGCACAGTGAGCGCGCGCGGCAATCTGCGCGTTGACTCTTTTTTGCGCCGACGGTCCATTCGGCGCAGCCATATTGTATCGGAGCAAAAGCTATGAATCGCATCCTCGCTACCGCAATCGTCGGTCTTCTGGCCCTTCCTGCTTATGCTGAAGGCGACGCTGAGGCGGGCAAGAAAACCTTCAACAAGTGCAAGTCCTGCCACATGATCGCTGACCCGGAAGGCGAAGTGATCGTCAAGGGTGGCAAAACCGGCCCCAACCTCTATGGAATCGCTGGCCGCACCGCCGGTACCGTTGAGGGTTTCAAATACGGAGACAGCATCGTTGCTGCGGGTGAGAATGGTCTGGTCTGGGACGAAACTACATTTGTCGAATACGCGCAGGACCCAAAGGCATTCCTGAAATCCTATCTGGATGACACGTCTGCCAAGTCGAAAATGACATTCAAACTGAAAAAAGGAGGCGAAGACGTCTATGCCTATATCGCAAGTGTATCGGGTGAATAACACCTGATACTGTGCACCACTGCACAAGGACCAAAGGCCGCAGCCCCTGCGGCCTTTGGTGCGATTGATAACATTGTGGAACAGCGACACTTTGATATCAAACGGCGGTTCGCGGAAAACGCCGAAACGCCAAGCCGACCCGGCAACAGCTATATTCAACATCAGCGCCCGTCAGGCGGATTGGCAGCAGGAGAGGACAGATGGGTATCATGATCCCAGCTTGGGTCAATGGTGAGTTGACACCTGTAGACAAGCTTGAAGTTCACGAAAAGGGGCTCAAGCACAAGGCTGTATCGGTTTTTGTTGTTCGGGGTACCGAGATCCTGTTGCAGCGCCGGGCGCTCGGTAAATACCACACGCCCGGCCTTTGGGCGAACACCTGCTGTACGCATCCAGATTGGGAGGAAAGCTCGTCCACCTGTGCCGTGCGCCGCCTGCATGAAGAGCTTGGCATCACAGGTCTTTATCCCGAATACCGACACCGTCTGGAATACCACGCCGACGTGGGCAACAGCATGGTGGAAAACGAGGTTGTCGACGTCTTTCTGGCCCATGTTCGCGGCCCGCTGAAAATCGCGCCCAACCCGGATGAAGTCATGGAAATCCGTTGGATCGATTATCACGATCTGCTGGCCGAGGTGAAACGTCATCCGGACCGGTTTACGCCCTGGCTGAAGATATACCTTCACAACCACGCCGACACGATTTTTGGCCCTGATCTGATCATTTCGGCCAAATCCTGACCCAGGCTGAAAATCCGTGCCTTGCAAGGACGGCTCAGGCCGCCTAAATCAACGCGTTATGGCCAAACAGAAGACAGACCCGAATTACAAGGTAATTGCCGAAAACCGGCGCGCCCGCTTCGATTATGCAATCGAAGAGGACATCGAATGCGGTATCGTTCTGCAAGGGTCCGAAGTCAAATCCCTGCGCGCGGGCGGCTCCAACATCGCCGAAAGCTATGCTATCGTCGATGACGGAGAGTTGTGGCTGGTCAACAGCTACATCGCGCCGTATGTGCAGGCCAAAGTGTTCAAGCATGAAGAGCGCCGCCGTCGCAAGCTGCTAGTGTCCCGCAAACAGATGTCCGATTTGTGGAATGCAACCCAGCGCAAGGGCATGACGCTGGTGCCGTTGGTTTTGTATTTCAACCACAAGGGGCTGGCCAAGATTAAGATCGGCATCGCCAAGGGTAAGAAAACCCATGACAAGCGCGAAACCCAGGCCAAGCGCGATTGGTCACGGCAGAAACAACGCTTGTTGAAAGACCACAGCTAGAACGCCATCGCCGCCTGTACCGCGCGTTGCCAACGGTCATAGGCCGCATCGCGGTCGGCTTGGTCCTGCGTTGGCTCGAACCGGCGATCCAGCGCCCATGTTTCCGCAAACCCGGCCTGATCCGGGTAAATTCCGGCTTTCATGCCTGCCAGCCATGCGGCGCCAAGGGCTGTCGTCTCCTGCATTACGGGGCGATCCACAGGCGCGCCAAGACAGTTCGACAGGCCTTGCATGGTCCAGTCAGACGCGCTCATCCCGCCATCGACACGCAGGATGACGTCGGCGTCGGCGCCCCAGTCACCCTGCATGGCGTGCCACAGGTCGCGGGTCTGGAAGGCGATGCTTTCCAGCGTGGCGCGGGCGATCTCTGCCCGGCCTGAATTGCGTGTCAGCCCGAACATCGCGCCGCGGCAATCGGGTTTCCAATAGGGTGCGCCAAGGCCGGTGAAGGCTGGCACAAGCACCACATGCTGGTTAGGATCGGCCTGAGCCGCAAGTTCGCCACTTTGCGGAGCTGAATCAATGATCTGCAACGCGTCACGCAGCCATTGCACGGCGGCCCCTGCGATAAAGATCGACCCCTCCAGCGCATAGGTACGCTGGCCGTCCAGCTGGTAAGCGATCGTCGTCAGCAGGCGGTTTTTCGACTGAACCGGTTGTGCGCCTGTGTTCAGCAGCGCAAAGCAGCCCGTGCCATAGGTTGATTTCATCATACCAGGCCGAAAACAGGCCTGCCCGATGGTCGCGGCTTGCTGGTCGCCTGCTACGCCCAGAATAGGAATGTCGCCCCCGAACAAAGTGGTGGTTCCGAAATCCGAGGCGCAATCCTTCACTTCGGGCAAAAGGTTCATGGGTACATCCAGCAGATCGCAAATCTCGGCGCTCCATGCGCCCTTGTGAATGTCGAACAGCAAAGTACGCGCGGCGTTGGTGGCATCGGTTGCGTGAACACTGCCTTCGGTCAGCCGCCAGATCAGGAAACTGTCGATCGTACCGAACAGCAATTCTCCGGCTTCTGCCCGCGCGCGGGCACCCGAAACGGTATCCAGCAGCCATTTGACCTTGGTGCTCGAGAAATAGGGATCCAGCAGCAGACCGGTCTGAGCGGTGACGTCATCCTCGCACCCGGCTTGCTTATAGCGGGCACAGATATCGGCGGTGCGGCGGTCCTGCCAGACGATGGCATTGTGGATGGCCTTACCGGTTTCTCTATCCCAGACAACCGTCGTTTCGCGCTGGTTGGTGATGCCTATACCGGCGATCTGATCCGCTGAAACACCGGTGGTTTCCATCACCTCACGGCACACATGCAAAACGCTGGACCAGATATCCTCGGGGTCGTGTTCAACCCAGCCTTCCTGCGGAAAGTGCTGAGGAAATTCCTGCTGGGCGGTGCCCACAGGCCGCATCTGCGTGTCAAACAGAATGGCGCGCGAGGATGTGGTGCCTTGATCGATTGCCAGAATATGGGTCATTTCCGCTCTCCCCCGGTATCGTTTTGCCGGACTTTAGCGCAAACAATGGCGCAGGGGCCAGTACAGAAATCAGGCCGGATTGACCGGAATATTGTCGATCAGGCGGACGCCGTCTGTCCAGGCCGTGACGAACAGGCGGGCTGGCTGGGTGGCGGTGGACAGGCTTTCCAGCGTCTCAGCACAGCGGAGGTCGATATACTCGACTTCGGTGAAACCGACCTTCAGCAAAGTTTCCTTGGCATCCTGCGCCAGCAAGGCAAAGTCTGCTCCCTCGGCCAGATCGTCGGCCACCTGCCGCATAACGCTGTTCATTTGTTCTGCGATCTTCAACCCTTGGGGGGAAAGAAGAAGGTTGCGCGACGACATCGCCAGGCCCGACGGTTCTCGTACGGTCGGGCAGCCGATCACCTCGATTGGGATATTCAGATCGCGCGCCATCCGGCGGACAACCAGCAGCTGTTGATAGTCTTTTTCCCCGAAATAGGCTCGATCCGCTCGTGTTTGCAGGAACAGCTTGGCGACCACCGTGGCCACGCCTTCGAAATGTCCGGGGCGGAAAGGGCCTTCCATCACGTCGGTCAGACCGGCGACCGATACCGTCGTCGAAAACCCTTCCGGATAGACTTCCTGCGGGTCCGGTACATAGACCGCATCGACTCCGTACGGGGCAAGCTTTCGGGCGTCCTCATGTTCGGTGCGGGGGTAATTTGCCAGGTCTTCGGGGCTATTGAACTGCTTGGGGTTCACAAAGATCGTCACGATCACCCGGTCGCAGCCCTGTTTCGCGGCCTGTGCCAGTGACAAATGCCCCTCGTGCAAAGCGCCCATGGTCGGAACCACGCCGATGGTCTCACCGTTTCGATGCCAAGTGGTGGTTTTGGCACGCAGCTCGGCCAGAGAGCGCAAAATCGGTGCGGTCATGTCTTTTGCCCTTTGGCCGGAGCCTGATCGGCAAAGACGTGTTCGTCTGCCGGGAAGGTCCGCGCGCGGACTTCGGCGGCGTATTCCGCAATGGCCGTTTCTGCCAACGGACCCAGCTCGGCATAGCGTTTGACGAATTTGGGTTTGAAGGCGGTGAAAAAGCCCACCATGTCGTCCACGACCAAAATCTGCCCGTCACAGCCCGCAGATGCACCGATGCCGATGGTCGGGATCGCAATCTCTTCGGTGATCTGGTTCGCCAGACCTTGCGGTACTTTCTCCAGAACGACCGAGAACGCGCCAGCCTCGGTCACGGCGCGGGCGTCTGCCATGACGGCTTCGGCCTGCTCGTCACGGCCCTGCACCTTATAGCCGCCCAGCGTGTTGATCGATTGCGGCGTCAATCCGATATGAGCCATCACCGGGATGCCTCGTTTCACCAGAAAGCGGATGGTTTCAGCCATTTCGACCCCGCCTTCCAGTTTGACCGAGCCTGCACTTGTGTCCGCCATCAAGCGTGCGGCGTTACGAAAGGCTTGTGTCGGGCTTTCCTCATAGCTTCCGAAAGGCATGTCGATGACCATCATCGCCCTGTCCAGGCCGCGAGACACGGCTTGACCGTGCAGGATCATCATCTCCATCGTGACCCCCAGCGTGGAGTCCAGCCCGTGCAGCACCATACCAACGCTGTCACCGACCAGAACAAAGTCGCAATGCGCGTCCATCAGGCGCGCCATTGGCGTGGTATAGGCGGTCAATGAGACCAGCGGCTCGCCACCTTTTCGGGCGCGAATATCCTCGGCGTTCGGGGCTTTCTTGCGGGCGGTGGCGCTCATGGATCGCTCCTGCAGTATTATGTTGCAGTGCGGCATAGCAGATCGGACGGGGCCGAAGAAACCCCGGTTGCGCGAACATTCCCTTGATTGACCTCAGGTTTACAGGAAAACTGTCGGTAAAACGGCCCTGAAAACAAGGGCACAACCAGTTTCAGTAGGGAGAGTTCACATGACAAAATTCATGTTTCGGACATTTGCATCGACCCTGGCCGTAGGGGCCAGCCTGCTTGCCACGCAGGCTTTGGCCAAGTCGGACATAACTATCGCGATGCAGCTTGAACCCCCGCATATGGATCCGACAAGCGCCGCAGCGCAAGCCATCGATTCGGTGGTCTATACCAATGTTTTCGAAGGCTTGACCCGCTTCATGGGCGATGGTTCGGTTGTGCCTGGCCTTGCCGAAAGCTGGGAGATATCCGAGGACGGTACGGTCTACACCTTCAAACTGCACGACGGGGTGACTTTCCATGACGGCACGACCATGGATGCAGAGGATGTCAAATTCAGCCTTGATCGCGCGACCGCCGAAGACAGCGCGAATGCACAGAAGGCCCTGTTTGCCGGTATTGAAAACGTGGAAGCGACGGACCCGCTGACCGTCAAAGTCACCCTGTCAGAGCCAAACGGAAATTTCCTGTTCAACCTGGCTTGGGGCGACGCAGTAATCGTCGCGCCCGAGAGCATTGAAAGCATCAAAACCAATCCAGTTGGCACTGGCGCCTATACCTTTGGCAACTGGGTGCAGGGTGACAGCATCACGCTGAACCGAAACCCCAATTATTGGGGCGAACAACCTGCATTAGAGACTGCAACCTTCAAGTTCATCTCGGACCCGACTGCCGCTTTTGCCGCCATGATGGCCGAGGATGTCGACGTATTTGACAACTTCCCCGCGCCAGAAAACCTGCCTCAGTTCGAGGCCGATCCGCGCTTTCAGGTTTTGGTCGGTTCGACCGAAGGCGAAACGATCCTGTCCACCAACAACAAGCAACCTCCGTTTGACAGTATTTTGGTTCGGCAGGCACTGGCACATGCCATCGACCGGCAGGCCATCATCGACGGCGCGATGTTCGGCTATGGTACCCCGATCGGAACCCATTTTGCGCCGCATCATCCGGCGTATGTCGATCTGACTGGCAATTCGGCTTACGACCCTGAAAAAGCAAAGGCGTTGCTGGCAGAGGCAGGATTCGAAAACGGGTTTGAGACCACGTTGCATCTGCCGCCGCCGTCTTATGCCCGCCGTGGGGGCGAAATCATAGCGGCGCAGTTGGCCGAGGTCGGCATCACTGCCGAGATCATCAATGTGGAATGGGCGCAATGGTTGGAAACGGTGTTCAAGGGCAAGGAGTTCGGCCTGACCATTGTCAGCCACACGGAGCCTATGGATATCGGCATTTATGCGCGCCCTGATTATTACTTCCAGTATGACAGCACGGACTTTCAGGCGCTGATGGACACGCTGAACACCACCACCGACCCCGAAGAACGCACCCGTTTGCTGGGTGAGATACAGCGCCTTATTTCAAGCGACTATGTCAATGGGTACCTATTCCAGTTGGCCAAGCTGGGCGTTGCGAAAGTCGGAGTTCAGGGCCTTTGGGAGAACGCGCCCACCGCCGCAATCGATCTGACTCAGATCAGCTGGTCTGAGTAACAGTACAGCCCGCGCCGCGCTGGGCGGCCCGGGCCTTCCATTGTGTCAGGGTGTTCTCACGCATGTTCTTGCTCCGTGCCATTCCCATCTTGGTTTTAGGTGTTTTCCTGGTGTTCAGTTCTTCGGTCGCCGCCACGGCTCAGAATGTGTTGGGTGGGCGGCTGGATGCCCTGTCCGGAACGCCCGAGAACCCGTTGGATGTTGGGATCGGCATTCGCATCGATCAGATCACCGGTGTTGATCAAAAGGCTGAAAACTACGGCGCGGTTGTGGTCTTGCGGGTGGAATGGACCGATCCTGCGTTGGCGTTTGATCCTGAGGAACAGCGGAGGGATGTCCGGGTCTTCAACCCACCCGACCTTGCCAATCATGCCGCAAGTATCGGTTCTGTTCTGCCGGCTTTTGTCATTCACAATCAGCAGTCCAACAAATGGATTCACGAATCCGCTGCATCCCTGCGGTACGACGGACGGGTGCTGTATGTCGAAAAATCGTCTCTTACACTCCAGGCGCCACATTTTAATTTCCGAAAATACCCGTTCGACACGCAGGAGTTTCATTTCGAGGTCGTTTCGGTCTTTCCGTCTGAATACGTCACTTACCATCCGTTGAACGAATTCTCTGGCCTCGGAGATCAGCTGGGCGAAGAAGAGTGGATTTTGAACAATGCCCGGTTGGAAACGTCCAGGGTCCTGGGGCTATCCGGCAAAGAAAGCGATCAGGTCGCGCTTGTTTTTGAAGGCAATCGACATCTGACATACTACGTCATTCGGGTTTTCCTTCCGATGCTTGTCTTGATCTCGGTCGGCTGGGCGCTGTTTTTTCTGGATGAATACCGCCGGAGGATCGAGATTGCAGGCGGCAACCTTCTGGTCTTTGTCGCGTTCAACTGGGCAATATCCGCTGATCTGCCCAAGCTGGGTTATCTGACTTTTCTGGATTTTGTCCTTCAGTGCATGTTTCTGATGACCGGGGCGCTGATCGTGTTCAACGTCGCACTGCGACGACTGAAAGTGTCCGGCAAGGAGCGAACGGCGCGAACCCTGGACAACTATGCGATCAAATGGATCTATCCACTGGGGTATGCCGCGATCGTGGCCTATGCGGTTTCTGCTTTCCTTCTGGTGCCTTAGACGCTGGACCCGCGCGTGATGTGACCCTAACGTGGTGCCAATGCTCCGCTACGTCCTCAAACGACTGATTTCCTTGCTTGTCAGCCTGGCCGTCGCCTCGGTGGTCATCTTCGCGGTGATCGAGGTCGCCCCGGGTGATCCGGCATCGTTCATGCTGGGCGTCAACGCGCAGGAGGACACGCTGGCCGCTTTGCGGGTCGAGCTGGGTTTGGATGGGTCCAAGATACAACGATACTTCAATTGGGTGGGCGGCATGCTGGGGGGCGATTTCGGCACCTCATACACCTACCGCACGCCAGTGTCGCAGATGATCGCGGACCGGCTTTGGGTGTCGTTACCCTTGGCACTTTACGCGCTGACTCTGTCCACCTTGATTGCCTTTCCGGCCGGAATCTATGCCGCTGCGCGTCGGGGCAAACCGGGGGACCTTGCAGTGATGGGGGCGACGCAGCTTGGGATTGCTGTGCCCAATTTCTGGTTTGCGATGATGCTTGTGCTGATCTTCGCCATCAACCTGCGTTGGTTCAATGCAGGCGGGTTTGTGGGTTGGGGCGACGGAGTGTTAGCGGGCCTGCATTCACTGACCTTGCCTGCTGTGGCTCTTGCCCTGCCACAGGCTGCGATTCTGGCGCGTGTCATGCGGTCGGCTTTGCTGGACATTCTGGGTGAGGACTTCATGCGCACGGCTCGGGCCAAGGGCCTGTCCCGCCGTCAGGCCCTTTGGCGGCATGGGGTGCGAAATGCGCTGATCCCGGTGCTGACCATCATAGGCTTGCAGTTTTCCTTCCTGCTGGCGGGATCGATCATCATTGAACAGGTTTTCTATCTGCCGGGTCTCGGGCGGCTGGTGTTTCAGGCCATTTCTGCCCGTGACCTCATCGTTGTGGAATCGGTCGTGATGCTGCTGGTCTTTGCCGTGATAACTGTCAATTTCCTTGTCGATCTTGCTTATGCGGCCGTGGACCCAAGACTGAGGAGCAGGACATGAGCCGGAACCTGATCCTTGGAGCTTTGCTGTCGTCGCTGGTGGTTCTGGCCGCGTTGGCCTCGTTCGTCTGGACCCCCTACGACCATGCCGTGCTGAACATTCCCGATAAATTGCAGCCACCAAACGGGCAGCATTGGTTTGGAACCGATCATTTCGGCCGCGACATGTTCTCGATGATCATGGTCGGTGCACGTACGTCGATTGCGGTGGCGCTGGTGGCCGTCGGCATCGGCATGGCACTTGGCGTTCCTCTTGGCCTGGCAGCGGCCGCGCGCAAAGGCTCATGGCTGGATGAGGTCATCATGCGTGGCAACGATCTGGTCTTCGCTTTCCCGTCACTGGTGATCGCCATCCTGATCACGGCAGTCTATGGCGCCGGAGCGATCAACGCCATTGTTGCGATCGGCATTTTCAACATCCCCGTCTTTGCCCGGATCACCCGCGGGGCAGCTTTGTCACTTTGGGAGAGAGAGTTCATCCTCGCCGCCCGTGTTTCGGGCAAAGGAGTGGCGCGGATATCAGCGGAACATATTCTGCCCAATGTCGCCAATCTGCTGATTGTGCAAGGGACCATCCAGTTCAGCCTTGGTATTCTGGCCGAAGCGGGACTGTCATATGTCGGCCTGGGCGCGCAGCCTCCGACGCCCAGCTGGGGCCGGATGCTTGCAGATGCGCAGACGATGGTCAGTTTTGCCCCGCATTTGGCTCTGATTCCGGGGCTGGCGATCATCGTTACAGTGCTGGGTCTGAACTTGCTGGGCGATGGTCTGCGCGACTGGCTGGACCCTCGTATCAGGGTGGCGCGGGCATGAGTTTGTTGCAGATTGAAAACCTGTCGCTGATGATCCACGGGACACCGATCCTGAAACAGGTCAGCCTGTCCATTGCCTCTGGTCAGATCGCGGCCGTGACAGGTGAAAGCGGCTCGGGCAAATCGATGACCGCTTTGGCGGTGATGAGATTGCTGCCACATGGGGCCAGCGTGGAAGGTGCTATCCGGCTGGACAGTCAGGATCTGCTGACACGGTCAGAATCCGATATGTGCACTTTGCGCGGTGCGGCCATGGGGATGGTGTTCCAGGAACCGATGACAGCGCTCAATCCGGTGAAAACTATCGGTGAACAGGTGATGGAAACGATCCTGATCCACAAGGCGATGCCCCAGCCTCAGGCCCGAACACGCGCCGAAGAGGTGCTGACCCGCGTCGGCCTGCCACCTGATCGGCTCCCCCTTTCACGCTACCCGCATGAGCTGTCCGGCGGGCAAAGGCAACGCGTGGTCATCGCCATGGCCATCGCTCTGCGCCCCAAGCTGTTGATCGCGGACGAGCCGACGACAGCGCTGGACGTCACGACACAGGCGCAGATCCTCGACCTGCTCAAGGGGCTGGTGCGCGAATATGACATGGGGCTGCTGATGATCACCCATGATCTGGCCGTTGTCTCTGATATGGCGGATCAGATCACCGTCATGCGCCACGGAGAAGTGGTTGAAAGCGGGGCCACACAGCACCTGCTGCGTCATATGCAACACCCCTATTCCCGAATGCTGTTCGAGGCGTCTGGCCATCAGGTCACTTTGCCGGAACCCGCGCAACCACAAACGTTGCTGGAGGTAAGCCAAGTTGTCCGGGACTACCGCCTGCCCCGAAAAGGCCTGTTGGACGCGCCGCGCCATCATCGGGCAGTGGATGGTGTCAGTTTCTCCCTCAACCGGGGGGAGCGGTTGGGTTTGGTAGGTGAATCCGGATGTGGAAAATCGACCCTAACGAGGGCAATATTGGGCCTGGAGGACGTTCAGTCCGGCCAAATTCGGCTGGGTGGTCAGCCGGTTTTCACGGGGCACAAACCCAACCTTGCAGTCCGCCGGAAGATGCAGGTGGTGTTTCAGGATCCATATGGCAGCTTCAACCCCCGCCACCGTGTCGCGCGACTGATCACCGAGCCTTTCCATTTGCTGGACACCCCGCCAACCGGATCAGAACGACAGGATCAGATATCTGAAATTCTGACGGCGGTCGGCCTCGGCCCCGACGACGCGGGCAAGTACATCCATGAGTTTTCGGGCGGGCAACGACAACGGATCGCTATTGCACGCGCCCTGATCATTCGGCCCGAACTCATATTGTTCGACGAGGCGGTTTCGGCCCTCGATGTTTCCGTCCGTGCTCAGATCCTCGATCTGCTCGCCGAATTGTGTGAAGCCTATGACCTGACCTATCTGTTCATCAGCCATGACCTGAGCGTTGTCCGCACGATCACCGACCGTGTGATGGTGATGCAGTCCGGGCGGATCGTTGAACAGGGTCAGACAAAGCAGGTGTTCGAAGACCCGCAGCACCTGTACACGCAAAGCCTGATTGCCGCTGCGCCCCAGTTGCCCGAGATAAAGTCACTGACGGCGTAAAATCCTTTTTTAGAGCCTGATTGGAGGCCCAAAATGACTCAGAAAACTTGGTTTGATCCCACCTTGTGCCTGATCGGCGGGCGCTGGACCCAAGCGGATACGGGCGACAGCCTGCCTTTGATCAACCCTTCGGACGGGACCGAGATTTGCCGAATCGCCCGAGGGTCCGAGGCGGATGTTGACGCGGCGGTCAAAGCTGCCCGATCTGCGTTGAAGGGTGATTGGGGGCGAAAGACGGCCTTGGAGCGCGGCCGTATCCTGACCCGGTTGGGCCAACTGGTGCAGGAACGGGTGGACGATCTGGCGCGGCTTGAGGCGATGGATGTCGGCAAACCGCTGACGCAGGCCCGGGCAGACGCGGTCGCCCTGGCGCGCTATTGCGAGTTCTACGGCGGTGCGGCGGACAAGGTGATGGGCGAGACCATTCCCTATCTCGATGGCTACACCGTCTATACCCTGCGCGAACCGCATGGGGTGACGGGCCATATCGTGCCCTGGAACTATCCGATGCAGATTATCGGGCGTTCGGTCGGGGCGGCGTTGGCCATGGGCAACGCATGTGTTCTGAAACCAGCGGAAGAGGCCTGCCTGACCGCGTTGGCCTTTGCCCATCTTGCGCAACAGGCCGGGCTGCCAGCCGGAGCATTGAACGTCGTGCCCGGTCTGGGGGCCGAGGCAGGCGCGGCGCTGTCCGGACATTCGGGTGTAAACCACATCTCGTTCACCGGTTCTGTTGCCACAGGGGCCCTTGTGCAGCGGGCGGCGGGACGCAACGTGGTGCCCGTGACGCTGGAACTGGGCGGGAAATCCCCGCAATTGGTTTTTGACGATGCCGATCTGAATGCAGCGCTGCCGTTTCTGGTGAATGCGGGTGTCCAAAATGCGGGCCAGACCTGTTCCGCCTCATCCCGCATCCTGGTGCAGCGGGGCGTCTATGAGCAGGTCAGATCGCGCATGGCCAAGGCCTATGAAGAACTGACCGTCGGGCCGGCGATGCAGGATCTGCGCGTTGGACCGTTGATCTCGGACCGGCAGAGACAGATTGTCAGGGGCTTTCTGAAAACAGCCACGGACCTGACTATCGCTGCGCAGGGGCAGATTGTCGATGACGCGCCAGAAACCGGAGCCTATGTCCGGCCCACTTTGTTCGCAGACGTGCCACCAGATCATCAATTGGCACAGGCCGAGATTTTCGGCCCGGTTCAGGTTCTGATCCCGTTTGACACCGAAGAACAGGCTCTGACCATAGCGAATAGTACGGAATACGGCCTGGTCGCCAGCGTCTGGACGCGGGACGGTGCGCGACAGATGCGGTTGGCGAAAGCGCTGCACTCAGGTCAGGTTTTCATCAACAACTACGGTGCAGGCGGCGGCGTTGAACTGCCGTTTGGTGGGGTGGGAAAATCCGGCCATGGCCGCGAAAAAGGGTTCGAAGCTTTGTACGGCTTTTCACAGTTGAAGACAGTTGCCGCGTTTCACGGGTAACATTTACCCAGGCAGTTCAGATCAGCTTTGCTTCCAATGCGTGATTGCCCCAAATCTGTGATGTCCGCGTGGCAGAATGCCCACTGAACCAACCTCCGACGACTTCGTCGGCAACCTTGGCGCTGGGGGGGAACTTTTGTCTGCCGCCGTCTGCCAGGATCACCAAGTCAAACCAGACCCGAACTGAATACGGCGCATTGATCCGGCCTGAATTCAGGTTGTACTTGTGCCAGTGTACCGGGCAGCTTAGGAAAACGACCTTGTTGAATTGTGCCCCCATCTCGGCGGCTTTCATGACGACATTGCAGCCGTGGCTGTGGGCAACCACATCGCAGCCGTGATAAGCCTCAAGATCTATCCAGTTTTTCAGGTGTTTGGCAGCAATATGTCGGCCGCGGTCGGACCACCGGCCCTCCCATTCATAGTAGTTCCGCCCTGAAAAGATGTCGTTGCGATGCGGCTTGATGTAATTATGCAGATCTCCGACATGGGGATAGTACCATGTGGGGTCGGGATTGACTTCGAAGTGCGTGCCATGAACAAGAAGCAACCCCGGGACACCGGCTTTCTGTTGCGCGGGCGCCGTTGGAACCTTCGAACCCAGCGGGTCTGAAATCAGAGCGGACGACAACACAGTAAGCAAATCTTGCGAGAGCGGCTCCAACTGCGCCCAACGTGCCGTAAACACACCAAGCCAAAGACGTGGCGGAAAAGATTCCGGCGAATACAGTTTGAGGCACGAACTCAGTGCGGCAAGAGCAACAATTGAATCAGGGGCTGCCAGACCAAGCTTCAAAGCAGCGTCAATATGTTCGAGGTTCGGCTGTTCTTCTGCTGCTCTGATCGCCTCGAACAAACGTTGGTAATACCCCTCAGGCTCTGGCGAAGTAAGCAGGTCAACGGGCCTTAGGTCGCCGGGGCCAATAAAGAAACGCATGTATTCGTGGGCGGATATTTGGCGGTCGTCAATTGGTCGGAATCCGAGCATGACAAGCTGTTTGGACAGAACGGCATCGTCAGTTTCTTCCAAATCGCGGTCCAACAGGAAAAGGTCGCTGTCATTGTTTTCGGCTTGCAGAAACTGCGCGCGGGATATCAGGTATGCGGCGTAGGAAAAAAGTGAAAGCTCGTCTCGGGATCCGCCGGTTTCGTAGAAGTTCTTTGGTTCAAAAATCATTGTATCTCAACCTTACTGCTCGTTGGGAATGCTTTCCAAACTAGCATCAGGTGAGTTGCTGACAAATGTTGAACTCGCCGCCGTGGTTCAGACGATCACTTCGATCGCCTTTTGCTCTCCGACATCAAACACCCGCTTATAGCGCTCGATCTGGTCTTTCGGCCCCATCGCTTTTTCCGGGTTGTCCGACAGTTTCACCGTCGGGCGTCCATTGGCCGATACCGCTTTGCAGACCAATGAGAACGGCGCCAGCGCGTCATTGGGAACGAGCCCGCGAAAATCGTTGGTCAGCAAGGTTCCCCAACCGAAGGAAATATTGGCGCGGCCCGCAAACTGGGCATGCAATTCCTGAATTTTCTCTACATCCAGACCGTCAGAGAAAATGATCCGTTTCCGTGTCGGGTCTTCACCGCGCGCTTTCCACCAGTCGATGGCAACCTCGGCTGCCGCTGCCGGGTCTCCGCTGTCGATGCGAATGCCGGTCCAACCCGCCAGCCAGTCAGGAGCATTGTCCAGAAACCCCTTGGTGCCATAGGTGTCGGGCAGGATGATGCGCAGGTTGCCGTCATGCTCGTCATGCCAGTCGCTGAGCACGTCATAAGGGGCTTGCGCCAACGCTTCATCCGTGTCGGCCAGCGCGGAATAGACCATGGGGAGTTCGTGCGCATTGGTGCCGATGGCCTCGACCTCGCGTCGCATGGCGATCAGGCAGTTCGAGGTTCCGGTAAAGGATTCGCCCAACCCTTCGATCATCGCCTGCACGCACCAATCCTGCCACAGGAAGGAATGCCTCCGTCTGGTGCCGAAATCCGCGATCCCAAGCCCGTTTATCGAGCTCAACTTTTCGATCTTCTCCCAAACTCGGGTCATCGCGCGGGCGTACAGCACCTGCAATTCGAACCGGCGCATATCGTTCAGCACAGCGCGCGAGCGTAATTCCATCAACACCGCCAGCGCGGGGATTTCCCACAACATGACCTCGTGCCATTTGCCTTCAAAGGTCAGTTCATATTGGTCACCTTTGCGTTCAAGGTGATAGGGCGGCAGGCGCATATTCTCGAACCACTCCATGAAGTCGGAGCGGAACATCTGCCGTTTCCCATAGAACATGTTGCCGCGCAGCCAGGTGCTTTCCCCCCGGCTGAGGCTGAGGGACCGGATGTGATCCAACTGTTCCCGCAGTTCGCCTTCATCGATCAAACGCGCCAGAGGTACGTGATTCGACCGGTTGATCAGCGAAAATACAACGTCTGTTTGGGGCTTGTTTCGAAACACTGACTGGCACATCAGCAGTTTGTAGAAGTCAGTATCGATCAAAGACCGTACAATCGGGTCAATCTTCCATTTGTGATTGTAGACGCGGGTCGCGATGTCGACCATGGGGAACTCCTGCGATTTCCGTAGTTAGATCAATCGACTCCGGAAATGGCAAGAGTCGCTGATTTGGTGACAATGCCAGTTTGACGTCACAATACCGGCATATTGTGCATTGTTTTCACCGGTTAGTGAGAAGAGGGGATGGAAAGACGAAACTGAGTTTGTAAATGGGTATCGAGTACGATTTTGATATTGTTAACGTAGCGTTGGATGATTTGGACCCCGAAAAGCTGGGGGCTGACTCTGATACGGAACGCCGGGTGTGTGCAGTGTTCCGAGATATCAGAGCCGCGGACGCGTTGCGTGGAACATCACCGAAAATCCGCAAGATTTTTCTGGATGCCGGATTCAGTCTCGAGTCGCGCAACAGCGGCATTGTGCCTGGTGTGTTTCCAGCCGAAGATCAGGCGGATCGGGTGCGAATTCTGCGGTCGCTGTTTGAAAGCATCAGGGCGCGTGGAATTCAGGGTGAATATTGCGGCGATTTCAACCTTTGGGATTTCCTGCACTATGTGCGAACAGCACAGCCCATGGCGGGGATCGTACGCAGCCGGCCGATGCGCGTTCCGTCACCACCGTCAAGCCAGACCAACCCGGAACGTCGCACTGTACCTGGACGCATTGGGTTTGCGCTGGGTCTGGCTGTTGTCCTGTTCG
Source organism: Ruegeria sp. CDSA141 (assembly GCF_059612005.1). Taxonomy (NCBI): domain Bacteria; kingdom Pseudomonadati; phylum Pseudomonadota; class Alphaproteobacteria; order Rhodobacterales; family Roseobacteraceae; genus Ruegeria; species Ruegeria sp. CDSA141. The sequence continues at coordinate 90,142 of NZ_JBXWPT010000009.1, read as the reverse complement.
TAATGATCAAGCTTTTGGCCGCCGCAGGTGCCACACCTTAGGTCAATACGACTCCGGCGTTCCGCATCGCCTGCTCGGCTGCTGCCAGCGAACCGTCCATATCAATCGCGCGGCAGGCATCCATGCGAACTGTGACTCCGAAACCCAACCGGGCGGCGTCCACTGCGGAAAAGTGGACGCAGTAATCGGTGGCCAATCCCGCAAGGGTCAAATGGTCGATGCCTCGGGTATCGAAATAGCCTTTCAGACCTGTCGGTGTCTGGTGGTCATTCTCGAAGAACGCGGAATAGCTGTCGATGGCACCGCGGAACCCTTTGCGAAGGATCAAATCGCCATCCGTGCGCAATTCGGGATGAAAACCCGCGCCCTGGGTGCCTTGTACGCAGTGATCGGGCCACAAAACCTGTGGGCCGTAGGGCAATTCGATCAATTCGAACGGGTTTTTGCCATCGTGGGAGCTTGCGAACGAAGAATGCCCTGCAGGATGCCAGTCCTGAGTCAGGATCACGGCGTCGAATTCGTCCATTATGGCGTTTATCGGTGCGACGATCTCGTCCCCCTCTGCCACAGCCAGTGCGCCACCGGGGCAAAAGTCGTTCTGGACATCGATCACGAGCAGGGCATGGGTCATGGCGGTCTCCTGTATTTACTCTATCGGTAGGCGGCGGCGCGCAGGGCGTCAATGCAATCCCTTGCGACTCTGGGTCTGCGAAGGTAGATCGCGCATATGTACACAATCGCTGCCCTCTATCACTTTACCCGTTTCGCGGATCCAGCCGCGTTGCGCGACCCCTTGCTGGACCTGTGCCGTAAGCGGTCCGTCACCGGTACGCTGCTGCTTGCACAGGAAGGGATCAACGGCACAATTGCTGGCCCGCGTGCCGGAATCGACGCCGTGCTGACACTTATCCAATCCTTGCCGGGCTGTGCTGATCTGGAGTGGAAGGAAGCGACCTCGGACCATCCGCCTTTCGGCAAGATGAAGGTGCGGTTGAAGAAAGAGATCGTGACCATGGGTCAGCCCGATGTCGACCCGCGCGCCCGTGTCGGTAACTATGTCGACCCGCAGGAGTGGAATGACCTGATCCGTTCTGAAGATGTCGTGCTGATCGACACGCGAAACGATTACGAAGTGGCAATCGGGACGTTTGAAGGCGCAATAGACCCTGAAACAGCCAGTTTCCGCGATTTTCCGGCATGGTGGGAACAGAACAAGGACCGCTTTCACAACAAGCGGGTCGCCATGTTCTGCACGGGCGGTATCCGTTGCGAGAAATCAACCAACTACCTGCTGGGTCAGGGGGTCGAGGATGTCTATCACCTCAAGGGCGGTATCCTGCGGTATCTTGAGGAAATGCCCGCTGAAGACAGTTCGTGGCAGGGGGAATGCTTTGTGTTCGACAATCGTGTTTCGGTTGGTCACGGGCTTGTTGAAGGGCCGCACAAGCTCTGTCACGGCTGCCGGCGTCCAATCCTTCCGGAGGATGTGAAGCGCCCGGAATACGAGCATGGCGTTTCATGCCATCAATGCATCGATGAGACCTCCGAGGCTGATAAAATGCGCTTTCGCGAGCGGCAAAAGCAGATTCTGCTGGCGCGCGAACGGGGTGAGGCGCATCTGCGGCAGGGCTGAATTCGGGTTGCAGGCCTTTGCGTTAGATCGGATGATCTGCTCGCAGGCCAGATTGAAGGGGCGTTCATGCACCGCAAACCCACGACTTTGGATGAATGGAAATCAACCCTGATTGCAGCGTTGGGGCTGGTTCTGGCGAGCTTTCTTGCCTGGTATGGTCTTTCGCGCCTGAGCGAGGCGGCTGCGGGCGACACGATTGGCACAATCGCTTCGGTTGGCCTGTTGATCTGGCTGGTGTCGCAGTCTTGGTATTACATGACCCAGGTGAAGTCGCCCCGCAGGCTTTTGTTTCTGATGGGGGTGTCGTTCATACAGGTTGTCCCCTTCCTGTTCGCCGCGGTTTACGGCGCCTTCGGATACAACGACCACTGTGTCATCGGCGCAGAGGGTCCGGGTGATATTCTGTATTTTTCCTACGTCACCTTCACAACAGTCGGATATGGCGACATGTCCCCGACCGGTCTGTGCCGTGGGCTCGCCGTGTCCGAAGCCGTGACAGGATATATCCTGCTGGGAATGTTTGTTGCCGCAGCAGTTTCGCTTTACGCCCGCAATCACAATCAGGAAAGACCCTAATAAGGGTTTATTTGTTCTGATCGATCCAGCGAGACATCATTTTCTTGTCACGGAAACACTCGGACGGGATCGGGCGGCGTTTACTGCGTGAAATCCGCTCGGCAAATGCAACCTGCTTACCTGTCGGGTAGTTGTCGAATTTCGAAGAGCCACGCGGTTTGTGGGTCGAGATCCAATCAGACAAGAGCCGCCGGTCACGTTGTGCTTCAACCGGGATCTCAAGTGCCGATTGCTCGGCGATCGCGCGCGCATATCGCATTTGCCGGTCAGTCACCGGAAGCAGGTGGTAATCATTGTTTGGCCCATTAAGGGCTGCGTGACGTGCTTGCTGGGTCATCGGTTTTTCCTCTGACTGAGTAGAACATAAATAGAACATTAACCAAAAATTTCAAGGTTTGCGGGGTCTGGCAGGCGTAAAGTCGCCCTTTTGATGAATTTATTGACTGGTCAATCAATAACCGATAGGCCGATTTTCAACGGACCATTTGTCCCGTCCAGACGAGTGCGAAAGAAAAGGACACGGTATGAATTTTCAGCCCAGAGCCAGCCATTTCATTGACGGCGAATATGTCGAAGATGTAAACGGCGCTGCCCTTGAAGTAATTTACCCCGCAACAGGCGAAGTGATTGCGCGTCTGCATTCAGCGACGCCGGCGATCATAGATAAGGCTCTGAATAGCGCAAAAAATGCTCAGGCGGCTTGGGCGGCACTGTCCGGGACGGAACGTGGCCGAATTTTGCGCCGCGCGTCCGATATCATGCGCGAACGCAACTACGACCTGTCCGTTCTGGAAACCCATGATACAGGTAAACCGATTCAGGAAACCACAGTGGCCGACGCCACCTCGGGTGCAGATGCGCTGGAGTATTTTGGTGGATTGGCCGCCTCTCTGACAGGAGAGCATATTCCGCTGGGCGGGGGTGATTTCGTCTATACTATCCGCGAGGCGCTGGGCGTTTGCGTCGGGATCGGCGCCTGGAACTATCCCACGCAGATCGCCTGCTGGAAAGGTGCCCCAGCGCTTGCTTGTGGCAATACGATGGTATTCAAGCCTTCGGAAACTACGCCCCTTTCGGCATTGAAAGTGGCTGAAATTCTGGTCGAGGCTGGCGCACCCAAAGGCGTCTACAACGTGATCCAGGGTTACGGCGATGTCGGTGCTTCGCTGGTCACCGATCCGCGTGTGGCCAAAGTCTCTTTGACTGGTTCAGTTCCGACGGGCCGCAAGGTCTATGCTGCCGCAGCGGATGGCATGAAGCACGTGACCATGGAACTCGGCGGCAAATCCCCGATGATTGTCTTCGAAGATGCCGACATCGAAAACGCTGTTTCAGGTGCGATTCTGGGTAATTTCTATTCTTCGGGTCAGGTCTGTTCCAACGGCACCCGCGTCTTTGTACAAAAAGGTATCAAAGAGGCCTTCCTGAAGCGCCTGTCCGAACGTCTGTTCAACGCGAAAATCGGCGATCCAATGGACGAGGACGTCAGCTTTGGACCGATGGTCAGCAAGAACCAGATGAACATCGCCCTGAGCTATATCGAAAAGGGCAAAGCCGAAGGCGCAAGATTGATTTTTGGCGGCGAGCGGATCGACCGGGACGGCTATTATTTGCAGCCCACGGTTTTTGCTGACGTCACGGACAACATGACCATCGCGCGCGAGGAAATCTTTGGCCCTGTCATGTCGGTCCTGGATTTCGAGACCGAGGAAGAGGTGATGACCCGCGCCAATGACACCGAGTTCGGTTTGGCCGCAGGTGTCTTCACGAACGATCTGACCCGGGCGCATCGAATCGTGGCCGGATTCGAAGCTGGCACTTGCTATATCAACACCTACAACCTTGCCCCGGTCGAGGCGCCGTTTGGCGGGTCGAAAATGTCCGGTGTCGGACGCGAGAACTCGAAACTGGCGATCAACCATTTCTCGGAAATGAAAACCGTCTATGTCTCGATGAATGATGTTGAGGCTCCGTACTGAATCAAGGACGGTTGTCCGCTGTTATTGACGTCTCTGCTGCCGGTGTCTGACGCCGGGAGCAGAGGAAACGCCCTGCCAGCCAGTGGCTGGGTATACTGCACTGACAACACCGATGCCTGCCAGCGTGTTGAAAAAGTGGGTTTTGCAGAATTTGTGTTCAAAGACGCTGTCATCCTCAGCCGATTGGCCCGGCCCGGTGAGGATACTCGTCCGCGATTTTTCTGGCCACTGAACTCATTGAAGACGCGGAACTTTTGCCGCCGTATTTCGCTGATATGGCGTCTCGTTTTCACATATCTCCGGCAAATGCCACCGCACCGGTTGTTTCACGGGCGGTCAGCCGACGTGACCTTATTGATCGAGGAATGTGGCCTGAAATTCGGCGGCCTGTTCTTCGGCGTCATGTCTGGAACCTAACATCTCTGAAAAAGGCTAGAGCCATATTTGCATCCCCGCCTGATCGGGCGTCCTGATTGGATCGGCTTTGAAGCAACGGCACAAGGCTTCCAGCGCTGCCAGAAGTTGAAACGCATCGCAGGGTATACCGGAGTCGGGAACTGCGTTCACTTTTCCGGGTGTAGCCAGAACAGTCGCGAAATACGTCATTCTATCCCGACAGCGCTCAACATCTCTTCGATTCGCTGACGGGCGGACTGGCTGTCTTTCAACAGGTTTTCCGCGTCCGCCAGCGGTCTTTCCGCCGACCGTACCGGCAGGTCAAACAAGGCTTGGGTCGTTTGTTTCAATGCCGCGTATTTCCCGCCCGTAGGCTCCAACCTCTCATCCGACACCCCGGCCAGCCAGAAATAGCGGTTTGCCGCTTCGTTTTGTTCGAGGCCTCGGAACATATCACCTGCGGCTGCAAAATCTTCTGTTGAAACCATCGCTTGCGCGCGCAAGGCAAGCGCCTCATCGGAATTGTCATCAGCCAGCTCCAGCAGGGCTTGATGGGGGTGCCCCGACAGCAGAGCGGCCCGAGCCCGCAACCGAGCCCGATCCAAGCGGCGCGACTGATCTTTCGGTCTGTTCGCCAGCGCGAATGTCTGCTGAGCAAAGCCCAGATCAGCAAGGCGGCTGGCCAATGCAATTGTAGTTTCGGTTGTTAATACGGCAACCAAGTCCGGCTGCATTACCTCCATCGTCTGGTGTAGAAAGGTTGCGTCGTCCGATCTTTCGGAAAGCAAATGCAGATGCCGATTGACGGCGCTGTCGCTATCGGGGCCGGGTGGCAGCGCTTTGATCACGTCGAAGGCGCGGTCGAATTCCTGGCTCAGGCTCAGAGCGATCGCATAGGTACGGTTCATAATCGGACTCAGTTCCGATCGCCTGAACTCGACCGCATAAGACGCCGCCAGATCAAGTTCCTGCGAAGAAACGGTTTTGCGTTCAGACCAACGTTTTTCCACCAAGCGCGCCAAAGCCAGCGGAGACTCAGCCGCGGCGTGGGTTGAGGTTATAACTTCGGTCAACAATTCTTCTTCACGTTCACTGTTACCTTCCGCTTTGGCAACGCTGGCTTTGGCCTGAGTGACACTGGGCGTTGTTTCCGGTTCTATCCGGTCAACGGAACGAATGACTCTGCGTGCAACCTCCAGTTGTTGAGCGCTCACAAGTATTTGTGACAGCCGCGGCCCTAGCAGGCGGCGAAGATGATCCGGCAGTCTTGCAGATGCGTGCTCGATAGCTTCAATATTTGCGTCAGGTGCCAGTTCCTTTTCGGACAACACAGCCCAAAGCGCAGCATCACTTTCACATCGTTGCAGGCCAATGAATGGACTCATCGGAAGCGTCGCCCGGTTATCAACAACCCGCGCAATTGCTGAAATTTGTTTGGTGCCGTCTGGCGGTGTCTCCACCAACTTCAAAACACTCAGCGCTTCGGCCCCGAAGCCGTACGAGGTGTAGAGCTTAGCCAGTTTCAGAGCCTTTTCGTCGTCAACTTTGTCAAACTCTTTGTACAGTCCTAAGCGGAGTGCCGACACTTGGCTTGGAAAAGGTGCTTCCCCTGACCAGGACGCAAAATTCAGCCCGCCATTTGAGATACAGGCAGGTCTTGGATCAATTGGTTGCAGCTCTGCGTTCAGAATGTTCTGCAAATCGTCCAAAACCGTGGTCAGACGCACGTTCGAATTCAATTGGGATGAGACAGCTGTTGTATCGGGTGAGATGGTATTGCGCGGCCCGACAGGTGCAAGCTCCAAGTCCAGTAACTTGCGATCGGTCCCTTGCAAAAGACGGATCGACAGCTGGTCCTTTATCCCTTGCTCAGTCATGGTGAGGAGTGGCAGATTCAACCCTGTGTCGATGTATGGCGGCGTGGCTTCGGCTGTTCTCCCGCTCAAGGGTGGCGGTATATCCTCAAGAAGCGGCGGCAAAAAATCCTCTGGCATGATGTCCAGTACGATCATCGAATTTCTGTACAGAAACGCCGACGCTACGCAGTTGCATCCGAATTCCATCTCCAATGCGCTGCCGGGGCTTTTCTTTGACAAGGAGGTCAGGCGGTTCGTGGTCAAACGCCCAAAAACCGAGTTGGTTTCGAATGTCACGTCGTCCAAAGCAATTGTTATGCTTGCGCCGTTCTTGCGTTGCGCCAGCACCCAACCAGTATCCGGTGGCACGTCGAAAACCAGACGTGTGTAACCGTCATGCTCTCCGGATCGCACCACCACTCCCTGTGCGGTCACGACATTTGCAGCCGTGACCAAAACCGCTATCAGAAATCCGATACGCTTCATGCTGCAGCCTGCTTGAGCTCTTTTAAAGCGTCCTCCAACTCCGAAAAGCCGGGGCGGTTGTGAGTTGGGGTATTTTGGCGTCCGACCTCGATGCACATGGCGGCATTATGATTATGAAGATTGGCAACCAGCACTTCCTTGATCAATTGATAGAAGTGGTTGTCTTCTTCAGCCACGGCTTTCAATTTGCCAGCGAAAGGGCCGACCAGACCATAGGCCAAAAAAACGCCCAGGAACGTACCCACCAGGGCACCCCCGATCAATTTCCCCAGCACTTCGGGTGGCTGATCGATTGATCCCATCGTCTTGATCACGCCCAAAACCGCAGCAACAATCCCCAGCGCGGGCAGGCCATCTGCTACTGTCTGAAGCGCATGGCTGGAGTGCATGGCATGATGAAAATTTGCCTCCATGCGCTTCTCCAGAACCTCTTCAACCTGGTGTGGATCGTCATAGTTCATTGTCGCTGACCGCATCGTGTCACAAATCAGGTCGACGGCCTCTTTGTCGGATTGAATCTTGGGGTATGCAGAAAACAAGCTGGAGTTTTCAGGGTCTTCAACATGCTGCTCAACCTCCACGGGGTTGGCGCGGGCAATACGGATCAACGAAAACAGAAGACATAGAAGGTCGCGATAGTCTTCGGGTTTCCATTTCGGGCCTTTGAACACTTTGCCCATGTCTTTGATCGTATGTTTCACGCCACCCATGTCGTTGCTGATCAGAAAGGCTCCTACGGCCGCACCGCCGATCATCATCATTTCGAATGGAAGGGACTTCATGATGATGGTCATCTTGCCGCCTGCCGCAAGATAGCCCCCGAAGACCATTGCGAAAATGACAACAATTCCAACAATTCCAATCATTTGAGATCTCCAGATGAGTTCTGTGCAAAACCGGGCAACACAGGCGATTATTCCTGCGGGGCCGAGGCGTTGCGACCGGCCATGACAACGCTGATCGTGTAGGCAGCTTCGGGACTTAGGCCCGCCAGTACGCCAGCCGCTGCGTCCGCCGGCATGCGGGACAAGAACCCTGCGGCAAAGGTCGGGCCCATGGTTTCAAACAATGCGGCTGCGTCCTTAGGTTTCATGTTCTGGTAAACATCCGTTAAGCGCGCCAGATCGTTCTCTGCCGCCCTGTCTGCAACCGCCAGTGTGTCGCGCAGGGAATCTTCCGCGTCCTTCAAGGCTGTCAGACGCGTTTCAACGGCTTGGGTTGCGATTTCCAGTGCTTTTTCCTGATCGCGTAAATCATCCTCTCGCTGTTTGACGCGTTTCTCCCGGCTCAAAAGCTCTGCCAGCACAACCTGAACATCGCGTGTTTCGGACGCGGCAGGCTTATTTTCCACGGCTTCGGGTGTCACCGGTTTGGCGAGCGCAGGTCCCGCCTCCAAGCCAAGGCGAATGGCTGCCGAGCCGATCATCAGCAATGAGATGACGGCAAGCACACCACCGCGCGGACGTGTATTGTGTTTGGCGTTCCGCGCAAGGCTCATACCTGCGCCTCGCTCTGCTTGCGGTCATGCCGGAAGAACATCAGGCCCTCTGGCGCTTTGGGTGGCTCTTCACTCGCACCAGTTTCGACCGGTTCCGCTGTTTTCTCGTGCCCGGTGCCCTGTTCCTCTTCAGGTTGAGGCTCGTCTTGGAGAGACTTTGCTTTTTCCGGGGCAGCAGTTTCTTCTTCGGGGATGATATCATGCAGAGATGCCATCATGAGTTCCAGGCGCTGTGCCATGGTTTCAGCCCTTTGCGTCAGCGCCTTAAGCTGATCACCCGATTGATCAGAGGCGTTTCGCGCGCTGTCCAGGGATTTCTTCAGCTCTTCTGCCTGGGTCGACAACACGGCCACTGCACCACCGACGCCTTTTTCAAGATCGGTGAACCGCTTGAGGCGGCGCGACAGCACAAAGCAATAAAGACCCGCGCCCAACGCACCGGCGACCAGCAATATATCCGCAATCAGCTCCAATTCCGCCTCCTAATTCAGCACAAATTCCATCACCAGCACATCGCGAACGCGCCCTTCGCCGACGACTATTCCAATGCGTCGCAGCAGGTGACCTCGGATGCGCGTCAATGCCAGTGAATCCTCCAGGTCCTTCAGCTCAACGGCTCGCAGGTAACCGTTCAGGACATCCATGATTCGTGGCTGCATTTTTTTCACATCATCCATGTACGGCGCGTTAACTTCGAGCTGTGCGTGGAACTTCAAATGCCGCGACTTGCCGGAATTCACCGATACAACGACCGGCGGCAGATCAATAAACCCGACATCTGCCAGCGCTTTGGCAGGTTCGTCTTTCGCCCCGTCTTTGTTGGTCTCAACTGCGGCTTTGCCGCCCAGCGGAATCAATCCGGACGATGTCAGGAAATACCCGCCCGCAGCTCCGACGACCGCAAGGATCATCCCGATTAGCATTCCCTTTTTCCCTTTTTTCTCGGTGGGTTCCGCCAGTTTGTCGGTTGCGTCGGCCATGACGTCCTCATTCATCCGTTCTGACTCTGTCATAACCGTGCAGGGACTAACCGATTGTTAAGAGCAATCGTCCAAACAGAGGGTGCGTCGGGCAGAATGCCGGCGAGTCGGAGGTGAGCGTGCAGCAGATCGGAACTGTCTGGGCTAGTTTGGACAGGCGTAAACAAATCATTGTCGCTGGCGCGGTTGCGCTGGTGTTTCTGGGTATCCTCGGAATGTCGCGCCTTGTGACTGCTCCGTCCATGACGTTGCTTTATGCGGGTCTGGAAAACGGTGCCGCCGGGGATATAGTACGAGCGCTGGACCAGCGTGGCGTCACGTATGAGATCCGGGGCGGATCGATCTACGTCTCCGGTGCGCAGCGCGACGAGTTGCGAATGACCCTGGCCAGCGAAGGCCTGCCCGCAAACGGCAACAAAGGGTACGAACTGCTTGATTCGTTAAGCGGGTTTGGCACCACGTCTCAGATGTTCGATGCTGCTTATTGGCGCGCGAAAGAGGGTGAACTGGCGCGGACTATTGTCGGCAGCCCGCATGTCAGTCAGGCGCGCGTCCATATTGCCAATGGGACAGCAAACCCGTTTCAGCGCAGTGTGGCACCAACGGCTTCGGTTTATCTCGTGCCATCCGGAAGCGAAATTACCGGTGATCAGGCCAAGGCTATCCGGTTCCTTGTTGCCTCGGCTGTCAGTGGGCTGACGCCAGAGAACGTAACGGTGATTGATTCACAAGGGGCTGTGATTGGCGGGCAAGATACCACAGCGACAACAGACACCGCCGATGACAAGTCGCGTCAGTTGCGAGAACGTGTTCTGCGTTTGGTCGAGGCGCGTGTCGGTACCGGCAATGCTGTGGTCGAGGTCAGTGTGGATACCGAGACCAAGACAGAATCCATTCGAGAGAGGCGCTTTGATCCCAAGGGCCGCGTGGCGATCAGCACGGATGTCGAAGAACGCTCGGACAGTGCTCGAAATCAGTCATCGGATGTTACAGTGGCGTCAAATCTGCCTGATGGTGACGCGGCAGGCGGAGATGAATCCAACTCGACGGCCACCCAGACTCGTGAGCGGGTGAACTATGAAGTCTCCGAGACAGAGCTGGAAGTACACAAGGCCCCCGGCGCGATCAAACGTCTGACGGTTGCGGTTCTGGTCAATGGGACAAGATCGGTGGATGCGTCCGGATCCGAAGCATTTACGCCCTTGCCTCAGGAAGAGCTGACCGCTCTAGAAGAACTCGTGGCTTCAGCAGTCGGGCACGATGCGGCGCGCGGGGACGTTATCACACTGAAATCCATGGATTTGCCGTCGGTTGAGCCGCAGGGTACTCTGGTGACCTCGTCGTTCTGGCAGAACACCCATCTGGATGCCATGCCCTTGATACAGATGGCTGTGCTGGCTCTGGTTTCGCTGGTGTTGGCGCTGTTCGTGATCCGTCCGATCCTGACGAAGCCAACCTCGGCACCGGCGTTGCTGGCTGCCACGGATGGGGCGAATTCGGGCGCATTGGCTCTGACTGGTGAAATCGCGCCGGAGGAACCGGCAGAGTTCTCTTCCTTGCCAGCAGAGCGCAGTGTTCCGGCCCTCGGCTCGAGTGCCTCTGAGGATCCTGTTGATCGGCTGCGCGCCATGATCGGTGACAAGCAGGAAGAGACTGTCGAGATCCTGCGCAGTTGGCTTGAAGAAGGCGAGGAGCGGGTGTGATGTCGATTGCCCATCTGCTTGAGGATTTCACCACCCAGACTGGTACCGGGCCCGTTCTGCTTCTGGATGAGGACGCGCTGGAAGAACAACGGCTCGCTGCCTTTGAAGACGGGTATGGGGCCGGTTGGGAGGATGCCATTCGGGCGCAGGAACAAAGTCGCGGCCAGATCTCGGCTGAATTGGCCAGGTCGCTTCAGGATATGTCTTTCACCTATCACGAAGCAATCACCCGCATGACCCTGTCTCTGGAGCCCATGTTCGCCAGTCTGGTTCAGACCGTTCTGCCTGAGATGGCCGAGCGCGGCTTGGCTGCCCGCCTTGTGGAACAACTCTGTGAAATGGCGCGTTCCCGGGCAGAGCAGCCGATGCAGATTATGGTGCCGCCGGGATGTGCCGAAAAGGTTGCAGCGCTGCTGCCGCAAGACTTGCATTCCACTCCTCAGGTTATCGAACACTCTGAGCTGGAGCCGGGTCAGGCCCGCCTTGAGGTAGGCACAAGCAGGCATGAGGTCGATTGCACCGCGTTGCTCGCCGCCATCGCACAGATCTTTGACGCTTATGTCTTTGAGGCAAGAAAGGCTTTGTCCAATGAATGACACCCAGATCCCGAAATCTGAAAAACCCAACCCGTTCGATTCGGTCCCGATTGAAGTGACCGTTTCAGTTGGTCGTGCGCGCCCACTGATCCGGGACTTGTTGAACATGGGAGAGAATGCAGTGCTGACCTTGGACAAACGTATCGAAGACCCGGTCGACCTCTATGTTGGGGATCAGTTGGTCGCACGCGGGTTGCTGGAGGAAATGGAGGGCGATCAGGCGGGGCAGCTTGCAGTGCGCCTGACCGAGATTGCGGATTTGCAAAACGGAATCGGCTGATGCGCTATGTGACCTGGCTGGCTTTGGTGGTCATGTTGATGCCTTCACTGGCCGCAGCTCAGGATTTGACCTTGTCTTTGGGCGAAGGCGGGTCGATTTCCGCCCGAACAATCCAGCTGATTTTGCTGATCACAGTGCTGAGCATCGCTCCGGGGTTGGCGATCATGATCACCTGCTTTCCATTCCTGATCACTGTTCTTTCAATCCTGCGGCAAGGGATCGGCCTGCAACAATCTCCACCCAATATGCTGTTGGTCAGCCTGGCGTTGTTCCTGACCTATTTCATTATGGACCCGGTGTTTTCCGAAGCATGGGCCACAGGGATACGCCCGATGATAGAAGAGACGATGGAGGTGGAGTCAGCATTGGAGCGCGCGTTAGAGCCGTTCCGCGCCTTCATGGCGGCGCGACTCGATGCGGACACGTTTTATGCCATGGCAGCTTTACGTCCCGGCGGCGAGGCTATGGAGTTGTCCGCACAGGCACCGTTGTCGGTTTTGATGCCATCTTTCATGCTGTCTGAAATCACGCGGGCGTTTCAGATCGGGTTTCTGATTTTTCTGCCGTTTCTGATCATCGATCTTGTCGTGGCTGCTGTATTGATGTCGATGGGTATGATGATGGTGCCACCGGCCATTGTATCCTTGCCATTCAAGTTGGCGTTTTTTGTGATCGCCGACGGGTGGGCTTTGATTGCGGGTGCATTGGTGCGCAGTTATATGCCGTGATCTCGACATATAGCCGAGGCGCGTTGAAAAAACAGGCGGTCAGACGACTCTGTCCCACTTTCTTCAAAGGTGGTTTTCAACGCCCAAACGTAAATGAAACGATTCAGCCGGTCTTTTTCAGGTCTTTGATCAACTGGTCCAGGTTGCCTTTGCGGGCATCCAGCATCGCGCCGATTTCGGTGCGTTCGGTCAGCAACAGGTTCACGCCTTCGATGAACATGTTGTAGAATTTTTCACGCCCCGACTTGTCCGAAACAAGGAAAGTTACGTCAAACGGGGCCGAGCCGCGCAGTTTGACTGTTGTGCGCACTTCATATCCGGCCTTGATCTTGCGGGCATTGCGCACGTTGACCTCACCGCCAATGAACTCACGGAAGCGGCGGCCATATTTGCGCGAGATATAGCTCTGAAACGCCTTGGTAAATTGCTTCAGTTGGGATGGGGTGGCTGTGCGGGCATCCGCGCCGAGGGCATAGCGTGCCATGATCGGGACGTCCGCATATTGCACGAATATCTTCTCAAAATCACGCAACATCGCTTTTTCCGACTTACCCGATTCGATAACCCGGTTGATGTCGTTGACCACGCTGCTGACCAGTGCCTTGGCCGTTGCCTCGGTCTGGGCAAACGCGGACTTGGGCAAAACGGCCAAGGCCAGACCGGCTGCGACAAAGTGACGACGGTTCAACTCGTTATTCAGCATAGGGGTCCTCGTAGGGGTCTAAATAGGGGTCCCTGACCGGGTCTGTCCCGGTTTCGGCATAGGGGTCAGAGTACAAATCCAGATATGCGTCTTCGTCATCTCTTGTCAGTTCGAAGCGGCGGTTTTGCAGATAGATCAGGCGGGCCTGTGCATAACTGTCTGCGCTTTCATAAAGAATTGAGTCCACGGTATCCGAGAACCGACCACGATCGCCCATGCGGCGAACGACTTCGGCATAGACGCCCAGGTTGTCGGCGGGTCGGACAGGGGTAAAGTTGATCGGATTCGAGAACAGGTTGATCACGACCCCGATGGCATCCCTTTGGGTCGACGGGCCATAGAAAGGCAATTCAACATAAGCCCCTTCGCCGACACCCCAGACGTGCAGGGTCTCACCGAAATCAGTATCAACGGGCGGCAGGTTCAGCTCATCTGCGGGCGCGGACAGGCCAAAGCCGCCCACGGTCATGTTGATCACAAAGCGCAGCAGCGCATTGCCCATCTGTTTCGGGTTGCCCTGAAGCAGGTAGTCGACCGCCTGTCCGGGCAGCGAGATGTTTTCTGCGAATGTGCTGAAACTGGTAACCATAGGATCGGGAACGATCTTGACGTACCCTTTGGAAGCAGGTCGAAACAGAAACCGGTCAACGCCCAGATTGAACTTATGAATACCCCGGTTCGCGTTTTCATAGGGGTCAAACACGTCATTGCGTGAGGCGTCGTCGGGAGGCGTGGTTGCACAGGCGGACAGAATGGCCATGAGCGACAGTACAACCAGGTGTTTCAGGCGAAATCTGCTCGACACGATCTTTGCTTCTCCCAAATGCCCGGCATCCGTTCTGTCGGGCCAACAATCACAATTCACCAATACTTACACGCCGGTAAGGCACAAGTTCTTGTCACATAGTCGTTTCAGATCTCAAATGAAACACCTAGCGTGTAACCTGTCCGTCAGGTCCGGGTAAAGCAATTGAGTATCTACAAGTCATAATAAGTAAAGATATGCTCAGATCGCGTGCAAGCCGGAAATTGCCGTATTCCGTCTTTCCACGGCTGTGCTTCCCGGTTAGCGTCCGGCAGAGTCAATCAGGGAAGGACCCTCTCAATGAGCATCGCTGCAAAACTGGAAAGCCTCGGTGTCACACTGGGCGACGCACCGGCGCCGGCGGCAAATTATGTGCCTTTCGTACGTGTGGGCAATATCGTGTATGTGTCCGGCCAGATATCGAAAACGGATGAGCTGATCACTGGCAAGCTGGGCGACGACATGGATGTCGAAGCCGGAGCCGCTGCGGCGCGTGTCTGCGCGATCAATCTGCTGGCACAGGTCAAGGCGGCCTGTGGCGGAGATATCGACAAACTGGTGCGTGTCATCAAACTGACCGGTTTCGTGAACTCGACCGCAGATTTCACCGCACAGCCGCAAGTGATCAACGGCGCATCCGACTTCCTGGTCGAAGCGCTGGGCGACGCCGGTCGCCACTCGCGTTCCGCCGTTAGCGCTGCGTCACTGCCTTTGGGCGTGGCAGTTGAGATCGAAGGTATATTCGAGATCGAATGATACCGCCCCTGCCAGCTGCGTTTCTGCAGGCCCCAATTGCCCATCGGGCGTTGCACGACGTCTCGAAAAACCGTCCGGAAAACAGCCGGGCGGCCATTCGTGCTGCCATTGATGCCGGTTACGGGATTGAGATTGATCTTCAACTTACAGCTGATGATCGTGCCGTGGTATTTCATGACTATGATATGGCGCGTCTGACCGGTCAGTCCGGTCCGGTCCGGCAGGTGTCGGCGGTTGCGGCGTCCAATACCACTCTGTTGTATGGCGAGGACGGCATTCCAACGCTGGATGATGTGCTGGAAATCGTGGCAGGCCAGGTGCCGCTGCTGATCGAGTTGAAGGATCAGGACGGCGTTATGGGTATGAATATCGGTGCCCTCGAGCACGACACCGTGCGCGCATTGCAGGGGTACGAAGGTCCGGTGGCGCTGATGTCCTTCAATCCCAACTCGGTTGCGGAACTGGCGCGGCTGGCCCCGCATCTGCCGCGCGGCATCACAACTTGCGCCTATGAGCCCAGTGTCGAACTGTTGCCGCAAAACGTGTGTGATCACTTGCGCGATATTCCGGATTTCGATCGTGTCGGGGCCGGTTTCATCAGCCATGAGGCCGCTGACCTGTCCCGCGCACGTGTGGTTGAACTGAAGGCACAGGGCGTGCCGATCCTGTGCTGGACTGTTCGGACACCTGAGCAAGAGGCAGAGGCCCGCATGGTTGCCGACAATGTGACCTTCGAAGGGTATCTGGCTGCGTATTCAGCTTGAACCTTGGCGCCTCGGTCACAGATAAAGGGCTGGCGCGGAGGGTACATGGATCAGGCTCAAATCGAAGTTCAGGTACTTGGGTCACTGTCGCAGATTTCAGCGACCGAGTGGGATGCCTGCGCTTGCCCTGAGGCCGCCGATGGTGGACGGCCCCTTGATCCCTTCACCACGCATCGCTTTTTGCTGGCGCTTGAGGAAAGCGGCTCGGTCGGGCGTGGCACGGGTTGGCAGCCGCAATACCTGACGGCCTTTCTTGACGGGATCCTGATCGCAGCGGCCCCGATGTATGCCAAATCGCACAGCCAGGGCGAGTACATCTTTGACCACAGCTGGGCCCATGCCTATGAAAGCGCAGGCGGGCGGTATTATCCCAAACTGCAAATTGCGGTGCCGTTCACACCCGCAACGGGGCGTCGGTTTCTGGTGCGCCCGGGCTACGAGCGAATCGGAATGTCGGCTTTGGTGCAGGGTGCCGTTCAACTGGCGGCTGACAACCAGGTGTCATCGGTTCACGCGACCTTCTGCACAGAAGAGGAAGCATTGGCGGGGGAGCAGATGGGTCTTATGCTGCGCAGCTCGCAACAGTTTCACTGGCTGAATGATGGCTATGCTGATTTCGATGAATTCCTCTCCGCCTTGTCGTCACGCAAGCGCAAGAATATCCGCAAGGAACGGGCGCAGGCCCATGGCTTTGGCGGTGAAATCCATACATTGACAGGCGATGATCTGCGTCCGGAACACTGGGATGCTTTTTGGCGGTTCTATCAGGATACCGGGGCCCGAAAATGGGGATCACCCTATCTGACGCGCCAGTTTTTTGACATCGCACAAGAGACGATGGCGAATGATATGGCGCTGGTTTTGGCTGAACGGGATGGGCATGCCATTGCGGGTGCGCTGAACTTCATAGGCCGCGAAACGCTTTTTGGGCGGTACTGGGGCTGCATTGAACATCATGCCTGCCTGCATTTCGAGCTGTGCTACTATAGGGCGATAGATTTTGCCATTGCCCACGGTCTGGCCCGGGTGGAAGCGGGCGCTCAGGGTGAACACAAGCTGGCACGCGGCTATTTACCGACGCGCACGCATAGCTTGCACTGGGTCGGTGATCCGGGTTTTGCCGATGCGATTAAAAAATATCTGGACGCCGAAGGCCGCGCAGTGGGAGAAGAGATCGAGATTCTGACAGATTACGGCCCGTTCAGGAAATCGAACCCGGAGGAACAGCAATGACTGAACTTTTGTCCGCCGAGACCCGTGGCCCGCTGCTGGACCCGCTGTTCAAAAACGGCTGGACCATGGTCGAAGGCCGCGACGCGATCACCAAGGCCTTCATTTTCGACAACTTTGTGCACGCATTTGGCTGGATGACGCAAGTGGCGATCTGGGCCGAGAAATGGAACCACCACCCAGAATGGTCCAACGTCTACCGCACAGTCGAGGTGGTCCTGTCCACCCATGACGTAGGTGGCCTGTCGTCACTGGACGCCAAGCTGGCTCGAAAGATGGACAGTCTGTGTTAACGGTCGTTGCCTGAACCTTGGCCACCGGCCAGGGACGCGGCTGTGCCCATCTGCTTGAATTCCGCAGGCGTCACGGTGCCTTCGCTGACATCTATGGATCTTGGGATGCCCGTGGTCTTGTTCCCGATCTGGCGCACACTGCGCGCTGATGGGTTGATATCCAGACACCGGTTTTCGTAGCAGGTCAGGCCAGACAGATTGATCTGAATGCGGGCCTGCCCGTCCGGCCCCGTCACGACCGGAGCCTGCGGCGCATCGCAGGCCGCGACCAGCGCCAAAGCGCCCATTCCAATCCATCTTTTCATACCAAGCTCCTTGAAAACGGGCTTAGTCCAGTTGACCATTGCCGTTCTGATCTGCCGCGCCGAAATCTTCATTCATCTGTGCATAATATTCCGATCTTGAGATAAAGCTGTCCTTGTTGCGGTCAACATTCTGGAACTGCTTTATGTCCAGAAACGGTTTGGCCTCGGCCTGACCCAATGTGCCGTTCTTGTCTTCGTCCATGGCCTGAAACGCATAGTCCGAAAAAACGTCGAATTCGTCTTTGGACAGGAACCCGTCATTGTTTGCGTCGATGGCGTTCAATTCTTTTTCATGCAGTTCGGCCACGGTTTCGGCATTGGTCGCCGAGGCCAAAAATGCAGCCGTGAATACAAAAATCGCCTGTTTCATTTCCAATCTCCTCAGCATGCAAATCTTTGGCCTTCAAAGCCACCGGCGGCGGCGCCGGCTGCTGTCAGGATCGTCTTGCCCGATCCGCCGCCGAACTGGTTGCCGATTGCACCGCCGATCAAGGCGCCGCCCAATGTGCCGCCAAGGCAGGCAATCTCGTGCTGTCGTGCAGCTTGCTGTTGCGGGGCTGGGGCCGGTCCGCAGGCTGCCAGAAGGGCCGCGCCGGTCAGGAAGGATAAAAACAACTTAAGTTTCATAAAAAAGCTCCCCAAATTATGCGTCGAGTATTCGCGCATTGGGGCGCTGCTTCAAGTTAAATTGGGTTCACGCGGCCCCGGGCAAACCGGGGCCGGCCAAATTCAGATCACCTCCAGCAGGCCTTCACCCGCTGAGATCTCGCAGGCACCGGGGTTTTCTTCCAGATTCAGGGCCGTGACCTTACCGTCCTCGACCAGCATCGCATACCGTTTGGAGCGTGCGAACAAACCCACAGGCGGGGCGTCGAAATCCATGCCGATGGCCTTGGTGAATTCTGAAGCCGCGTCTGAGACCATGGTCAATCCCGCCGCGGTCGCGCCTGTGGATTCACCCCAGGCCTGCATGACGAACGGGTCGTTGACCGACAGGCACATGATTTCTTCAACGCCTTTGTCGTCGAACTGTTTTTTTGTACGGATGAAGCTTGGCACATGTGCGGTGGTGCACGTACCGGTATAGGCGCCGGGCACAGCGAAAATGACAACCTTGCGTCCTTTGGTCTTGTCTGAAATCCGAACCTCTTCCGGCCCGTTTGCCCCCATCTGGATCAGTGTGGCCTCGGGTAGGGTGTCTCCTGTTGAAATCATTTTTTAGCTCCTGTCGTTTGGATTTGCAGAATTGGGCTTAAGCGCAATATAGGTGGTCCAATCAGAGAGACCACGGGAAAACTGCAGGGTGGGCAAAGCATGAGCCATATTGTCGTGATTGGCGCAGGGCAAGCGGGCGCGTCTTTGGTGGCGCGGCTGCGCAAGGACGGGTTCGGCGGAGAGATTACTCTGATCGGGGCCGAGCCGCATCTGCCATATCAGCGCCCGCCATTATCCAAGGCCTATCTTCTTGGAGAGATGGAGCTGGAGCGCCTGTTCCTGCGCCCCGAAAGCTTCTACGTCGAAAACAACATCACTTTGCGTCTTGGCCAGCGCGTGACCGGCATCGATCCCAAGGCCAAAACGGTTACTCTTGGGGATGAGGTCATCCCGTATGACGAACTGGCGCTGACCACCGGGTCAGATCCGCGCCGCCTGCCTGCTGCCATCGGAGGCGATCTGGACGGTGTCCACGTGGTGCGCGACCTGGCCCATATTGACGAGATGGAACCCAAAGTGACCGAAGGCGCCCGCGCGCTGATCGTGGGTGGCGGTTACATCGGGCTCGAGGCCGCCGCTGTCTGCGCCAAGCGGGGCGTCAAGGTCACTCTGGTCGAGATGGCCGACCGCATCCTGCAACGGGTTGCAGCACCCGAAACCAGCGACTATTTCCGCGCGCTGCACAGCAAATATGGTGCCGACATTCGCGAAGGTGTCGGGCTCGATCGGCTGATCGGCGAAAACGGCAAGGTTGTGGGGGCCGTGTTGACCGACGGCACAAAGCTGGAGGTGGGTTTTGTTGTGGTCGGTGTGGGTATCGAGCCCTCTACTCAACTGGCCGAGATGGCAGGGCTGGAGCTGGACAACGGCATCAAAACCGATGCCCATGGCCGGACCTCTGATCCGTCGATCTGGGCGGCCGGCGATTGCGCCTCTTTCCCCCATGGCGAAAGTCGTATCCGTCTGGAAAGCGTCCCGAACGCCATCGACCAGGCTGAAATCGTGGCGCAGAACATGCTGGGTGCGGCCAAGGTTTACGTGGCGACCCCATGGTTCTGGTCTGACCAGTACGACGTCAAGCTTCAGATCGCGGGCCTGAACACCGGATATGACCGTGTGGTGACCCGCGGGGGCGAGGGTCAGACCATGTCCTTCTGGTATTACAAAGGCGACAGGCTGATTGCTGTGGATGCGATGAATGATCCGCGAGCATACATGGTCGGCAAGAGATTGATCGAAATGGGCAAGACAGCTGATCCCGAAGTTGTGGCAGACCCGAACGCGGACCTGAAACCGCTGCTTAAGGCGTGAGGATCATTGCCGGAGAATTCCGGGGCCGCGCCCTCGCCTCGGTCGGCAAGGGTGATGCGGGCGCGCATCTGCGCCCCACCACCGACCGCGTGCGTGAAAGCCTGTTCAATGTGCTCAGCCACCAGATCGAATTTGACGGTTTGCGGGTGCTGGATCTGTTCGCGGGAACCGGGACACTGGGGCTGGAGGCACTGTCGCGGGGCGCGTCGCATGTCACCTTCGTTGATGACGGGCGGGTGGCTCACGGGTTGATCCGCAAGAACATCGATCTGACCCGCAGCGCCGATCGTACCGACTTGATCCGCCGCGATGCAACCCGGTTGGGCGACAATACCGGCGCGCCTTATGATCTGGTTTTTCTGGACCCGCCTTACGGGAAATCCATGGGGCAGAAGGCCGTCGCCGCCTTGGCCAATGGCTGGATCGCGGATGATGCATTGTTGGTTTGGGAAGAAAACGCCCGGATGCAGGCGCCGGCCGGATTCACATTGCATGACAGCCGCAGGTATGGCGACACGCATATTTCTTTGATGTGGAAAGGTGTTCCAGATTGAATCGCTCTGCGCGGTTTGGCGCTTAACATGGGTGGGCAATGACGGGAAAGCCTGGATAGGCCGACCGCGAGGCGAAGTAGGGATTCCATATGCACGATCTTGTCATTTTCGACTGCGACGGCGTTTTGGTGGACAGCGAGGTGATCTCGAACCAGGTGCTGGTGGACAATCTGGCGGATTATGGCCTGCATCTGGCGCTGCATGAATGTATGTCGCTGTTTGTGGGTGGAACGATGGTCGGCGTGCGCGACAAGGCCCGCGCGATGGGTGCCCTTCTGCCCGAAGACTGGATAGATCAGATCTATGTCGAAACCTACGACCGCCTGCGTGCAGGTGTGCCATTGGTGCCCGGTATCGCAGACCTGCTTGAGGGGCTGGATCAAAAGGGTATCCCCTTTTGCGTCGCGTCGAATGGCAGCCCGGACAAGATGAAGATCACACTGGGTCAGAACGGGCTTTGGGACCGGTTCAAAGACGTGATGTTCTCGGCCCATGTGCTGGGCACCGGAAAGCCGGACCCAAAGATGTTCCAACTGGCCGCCGAGCACTTTGGTGCAAAGGCTCCGGTGGTGATCGAAGACAGTCATAGTGGTGTCACGGCTGCAATCCGAGCCGACATGCGTTGCCTCGCTTATGCGCCTCATGGAGGCGGTGAAAAGCTGGCGGATCTGGGTGCTGAAGTGATCACGGACATGTCGCAGGCGCATGGGTTGTTGGGACTTTGACCCGCGGTTGTGCTAAAGTACGGGTATGGATCGCACCCTGACACCTTTCGCCTGGACCTTTTCCAGCGATGCAGAAGCTTCCACCAGCCCAGAGCGCAAACCCATGCGTGCGCCGGTCTTCATCCACGACGCGGTCACGCCGTGGGGGGACGAAACGATGCTGTTGAAACTTTTCCGCGAACAGGCCGCGGATCAAGAGGAATAGGTCGGGTGGTATTTGCCGCCGGGAGACAGGGTAAAGATCTCGACCCCATCTGAGGTGACGCCCACCGAATGTTCGAACTGTGCCGACAGTGATTTGTCGCGGGTCACGGCAGTCCAGTCATCGGCCAGCGTCTTGGTTTCGGGACGACCCAGATTGACCATGGGTTCGATGGTAAAGAACATACCCTCTTCCAGAACGGCACCGGTGCCCGGGCGACCATAGTGCAACACGTTCGGTGGTGCGTGAAAAACGCGACCCAGACCATGACCACAGAAATCGCGTACAACGCTCATCCGATGAGCTTCGACATAGGACTGAATTGCGTGGCCGATGTCACCAAATGTATTGCCCGGCTTGACCATCTCGATGCCCTTGAACAGCGCGTCATGAGTCACCTGAATCAGCCGTTCCGCCTTGCGCGGCAGCTTGCCCGCCACATACATGCGCGAGGTGTCGCCGAACCAGCCATCGACGATGACTGTCACGTCGATATTCAGAATGTCGCCATCCTTCAGCTTTTTGTCGCCCGGAATGCCATGGCAGACAACGTGGTTCACGCTGATGCAACTGGCGTGCTGATAGCCTTTATAGCCTATGGTGGCCGAGGTCGCGCCGGCGTTTTCGACCATCTGCGTGATCAGCCCGTCAATTGCGCCAGTGGTTTGACCTGGAAACACATGTTCGGCAATATCATCTAGAATTCGCGCCGCCAAAGCCCCTGCCGCGTGCATTCCGGCAAAGTCACCTTGTTCATAGATGCGAATGCCGTCCTTGGTCAGGCGGCCACGATGCTCTTTCATCGACGCTAAGCTCCAAATGTTGCGCGCAGCATTCCTTTTACGCTGCTTGTGCAGAAAGTTCCAGAGGGTGTGCAGTGGTGGGTGTTTTTCAGTTAGTTGGGTTTAATACAGAGACTGATAAGGGCACTTGTCGATCAAGGCAGACGAAAGTGAGTTGGGAATACGCCGACACTGCTTCCGGGGCCAACAAGAATAATCTGCCTTCCGGTTTGCAGACGTCTGCGAATACTGTTCGGGACATCACAAACGACGTTAATGGCACGCGCCGTGTCTTTCAGAGCGATCGGCCTAGGGCACTTCCGAGAATCTCCCATATTGGGATCACTAACAACAAATGTTATTTCTACCGTGTGAAAAGAGGGAAGAGAAACAACCATCGGGATCGTCGCTGCCACTACAAGAAACCCCGCGAACGCGCCTACCAAAGGCATGAAAAATATAGACAATGTTGTTTTTATTGGCTCCGAGAGTTGGATGCCTTCCGATAAGCTAAGATGAACCGCCCAAAGCGCCAATGCCGCAGAAAGCGCGCCGACGACACATGCTGGCCAAAAGGTCCAAGAAACCCAAGTTGGAGAGGGAACAAACCCTACACCAAAAAATCTTGCCAATACAGGTATGCCACCCAAAATCATTAGAGTCAGTGAGATTGTTCGAATACGCTTTTCTAAGCGGGTGTTCTCGGTCTTCGGTAGGGCAGTCATTAAGTTGTCCTTTGAGAAACCTAGGCAAATTCGATAGAAATGATCGGGTTCATCTGAGTTTTCTCTCAACAATTGATTGACGAGTTTACCAAAATACCCCTTGGCGAAATACGCGTTCCGTAAACCAACCGTTCAACACCTTTCGCCCGTGCGCCCTCAAAGGCCGCAGCGTAAGCCGGGTCGATATCTGCGGCCAGCGCAAACCGGTCGCAATCCGTACGTTGCACCAGATACAGCATGATCGCCCGGTGCCCTTGTGACGCCATCGCGGCCAACTCGCCCAGATGCTTGGTACCACGGGCTGTGACGCTGTCGGGAAACTCGGCCAGCCCAGGCTGGCGTGACAGTGTCACGCTTTTCACCTCGACATAGGCATCCGGCAGGCCCGGCCCGGTCAGCAGGAAATCGATGCGGCTGTTGTTACCGTATTTCACCTCGGGCCGAACGATGTCATAGGCGGCCAGTTCGGGAATCTCACCGGCTTCCAAAGCAGTGCGCAGCGCCCGGTTCGGAACCGAGGTATCGACCCCGGTAAAATGCCCGTTCTCATGATCGACCAGCCGCCATCCGAATTTCAGCTTTTTCTTCGGATCGTCGTTTGGCTCCAGCCAAATCTTTTCGCCGGGCTCGGCCAGCCCCATCATCGACCCCGGATTGGCGCAATGGGCCGTAACCTCTCGCCCATCTTCAAGCGTGCAATCGGCCAGAAAGCGTTTGTAGCGGCGGATCAGGCGGGCGGGAACAAGAGGGGTTTCAAATCGCATGGTTCAGGGCCTATACCTGCCCCCAAGGACGATCAAGAGGGGAGAGCGCCATGGCCAATCCAACCGCAGCAATGCTGGTGATCGGGGATGAAATCCTGTCGGGTCGCACCCGCGATGCGAATATGCATTTTCTGGCGCAGGAGCTGACAAAACACGGCATCGACCTGAAAGAGGTCCGCATTGTCAGCGATGACGCCTCCGCCATCGAAGCGGCCGTCAAAGTGCTGTCCGACGCCTATGACCATGTCTTCACCAGCGGCGGCATCGGCCCGACCCATGACGATATCACGGCCGATTGTATTGCCCGCGCTTTCGATACACCAATTGATGTGCGGGATGACGCGCGCGCGCTCTTGCAGGCCCATTACGACAAATCCGGGCTGGAACTGAATGCCGCCCGCTTGCGCATGGCGCGTATTCCGGACGGTGCGACGCTGATCGAAAATCCGGTTTCAACAGCCCCCGGATTCACGCTTGCGAACGTGCATGTCATGGCAGGTGTGCCTTCTGTTTTTCAAGCGATGGTAGCGAGCGTTTTGCCAACATTGACCGGAGGCAGACCTTTGTTGTCGCAAACTCTGCGTGTGGACCGCGGAGAAGGTGATATCGCCGCAACCCTGTCGGCCTTGGCCGAAGTTTTCAGCGACCTGTCCATCGGTTGCTACCCGTTTCAGATCAACGGTGCCTTCGGGGCCAACGTGGTTGTGCGCGGCACCGATGGAGGCCGGATCGACGCGGCCACCACCCGCCTGGCGAAAGAGCTTGAGCTTTGAGCGATAACTGGGCGGAAATAGTCGACGGAACCTGGCCCGCCGTACGCTATCAGCGGCTTGGCCCGTTTCTGCTGCGTGAGGGGCAGGGCGGAGGGTCGCGCGTATCAGCGGCCAGTGCATTGGGTCCGGTCAATGAAGACGATATCGACGCCGCCGAGGCCGCAATGCAGGCCATGGGGCAGAAACGCATCTTCTGTCTGCGCCCGGGGGATGAAGTCCTGGATGCAAAGCTGGCCCAGCGGGGCTATGATATTCTTGACCCGGTGAACATCTATGCCTGTCCCGTCTCCAGACTGACCGATCAGCCAATCCCACCGGTCATGGTGTTTTCGATCTGGGAACCGCTTGAGATCATGCGCGACATCTGGGCCTCGGGCGGGATCGGACCCGAGCGGATCGCGGTGATGGAACGCGCCAAGGGCCCCAAGACAGGGTTTTTGCTGCGTCACAACGACAAACCCAGCGGCGTGGCTTTTGTGGCGATGCATGCAGACACTGCAATGGTCCACGCGCTTGAAATCCTTCCCGAACATCGCCGACAGGGGTTAGGCCACTGGACCATGCGCGCAGCAGCATTCTGGGCGCGGGATCACAGTGCGCAAAACCTCAGCGTGATCTGCACCAAAGCCAATGAGGGCGCCAACGGCCTTTATCGCGCCCTCGGGATGGAGATCGCAGGCGAATACCATTACCGTCATCTTGTCTGAACTGAAGAGGTCGCCGTGACACAAAAAGACATGCCCACCGCGCTGAACCTGCCCATGGTTGATCCGCTGCCGCCGGAAACGCAGAAATACTTTGATATCTGTATCGAAAAACTGGGCATGGTGCCGAATGTGCTGAAAGCCAACGCATTTGACATAGACAAGCTGAACACATTCACCGCGATGTATAACGACCTGATGCTGGCTGACAGTGGGTTGACCAAGCTAGAACGCGAGATGATCGCCGTAGTCGTCTCGTCGATCAACAAGTGCTTCTACTGTCTTGTCGCGCATGGGGCGGTGGTGCGTCAGCTTTCGGGCAATCCGCAACTGGGTGAGATGCTTGTGATGAACTACCGCGTCGCGCCGCTGGAGCCGCGTCAACGGGCGATGCTGGACTTCGCTGCCAAGATGACCACCGCCAGCGCAGAGATCGAAGAGCCCGACCGACAGAAATTGCGAGACGCCGGATTTACTGACCGGGACATTTGGGACATCGCCAATGTCGCCGGGTTTTTCAATATGTCAAACCGGGTGGCCAGCGCAACGGCGATGGTGCCCAACGAAGAATATCACGCACAGTTTCGATGATCCGCATCGCCGCCCTTATAGCCCTGCTGATGACAGGATCTGTTGCCGCGCAGGACCTGACCCTACCGGCCAGTGCCCGTCAGATCAGTGACCGGACGTCTCCGCTGGACAGCTATGATCTGCCAACGGGGCCGTATGCGAATGGCTCTGTGCCCGCAGACACTCTCGAAGGGCGCGTGGAACGCTATACGTGGCGGCTTCAGGCAGGGTCGAGCACGACATTGCAGCTTCTCGCCCCGCTGCGGGAACAGATCGAGGCGCAGGGATACAAGATCCTGTTCGAATGCGACGCGCGGGCTTGCGGTGGTTTCGACTTTCGCTTTGGCACCGAGGTCGTGCCAACCCCGGATATGTATGTCGCCATTCAGGATTACCGTTTTCTGTCGGCGATCAAAGGGGCGGTTGCCCTTAGTCTGCTGGTCAGCCGCAATCCCCCGGATGGCTACGTGCAGATGATCCGGGTGACGCCTCAAGATGCACCGGACTCGGACCCTGTGGTGGTCGAGCAAGCCGTAGAGGGTACGGTCGGGTTGCTGGAGGCCTTGGCGACAACGGGCCACGTGATCCTGGATGATCTGCATTTTCCAACGGGCGAGGTTGCCCTGGGCGAGGGACCGTTTGTCTCACTGACCTTGTTGGCCGGATACTTGACTGACAGCCCGAAAACGCGTCTGGCACTGGTGGGGCACACCGACGATACTGGTGCCTTGCAGGCGAATATTTCGGTTAGCAAAAGCCGGGCCGAGGCGGTGCGAACCCGCCTGATTGATGCACATGGCGTGGCACCCGACCGAATCGAAGCGCAGGGTGTTGGCTATCTGTCTCCGCTTACATCGAATGCAACCCCGGAAGGGCGCGATCTGAACCGTCGGGTCGAGGCAGTATTGCTCGTCAACTGATCCACCACAGGTACAGCGGCAATCCTACGGTGATGTTGAACGGAAACGACACCCCCAGCGACAAGGTCAGATAAATCCCGGCCTCGGCCTTTGGAAGGGCGATCTTCATCGCGGCGGGAACCGCGATATACGACGCCGAGGCTGACAGCACCATGAACAGGAACAAGCTGCCCTGTGGCAGTCCGATCACGGCACCTACCGCCCAGGCCATTACTGCGCCAATCAGGGGCATCAAGACACCAAAGGCGAACAGGCCAACCGACAGCTTGTCTCGATTGCCGATCAGGCTGCGCCCTGCCGACAGGCCCATATCCAGCAGAAACAGGCACAAGATACCGGTGAAAGGCGTAACGATGAAGGGCGCGATCATCTGCATACCTTCGCCGCCGGTGATGGCTCCGATCAGGAAGGCACCGGTGAGCAGAACAATCGAGCCATTGGCCAGCAGATCGCGCCACAGCTTGTCATCCTTGACACCATTGCTTCCGGTCCTGTGCGCCAACCAAAGCGCCGACAGGATTGCAGGCACCTCCATCGCAGCCGCAACGGCCACCATGAATCCGTCATGGGACAGCCCAACCAGATCCAGCAGACTGGTGGCGGTGACAAAGGTGACGATCGAGATCGAACCATAGTGCCCTGCAACCGCCGCCGCGTTCAGCGCATCCAGCTTTGTCATCACCCTGAGCAGGCCAAAGGCCACGAAGGGGATGGCAAAGGACAAAGCAACACCGCCCAGCAGTGTCAGGAACAGTTGCAGGTGAATGCCATGCGCAGCCAGACTGGCACCGCCCTTGAACCCGATGGCCAGCAACAGGTAAAGCGACATGAACTTGGCCGCGCCCGCCGGAATGGACAGGTCACTGCGTACAAAGGCCGCCAAAAGCCCAAGAGCAAAAAACAATATGGTAGGCACCAGCAGATTGCTGGACAGTGTCTCGATCACTCCGGGCATATTTGACTCCTGACCCCTCGTTTTCGGGTTAGGTGCCTTGCAAAACAGATTTCGCCAAATACTATCTTTCTAAGTAATAAATAGTTTCAGGCTATGAAATGCGCCCGACATTGCGGCAGTTGGAATACATCGTTACCGTCAGTCGCCTTGGGCGATTCAGTTTGGCCGCCGAGGTGCTGAATGTAAGCCAGCCCAGCCTGTCGACGCAAATTGCGACTGTAGAACAAGAACTTGGCGTTCGAATCTTTGATCGTAACCGTGGTGGAATCCAAGTGACGACAAAGGGTGAAGAGCTCATCTTGCGCGCGCAGAAGATTCTGGCAGAGGTCAAGGACCTGCGCCATGCAATGTTGAACGATATGCCCGTCGGAGGAAGGTTGCGACTGGGGGTATTGCCTTCGATCGGGCCCTATCTGTTGCCGCAAGCCATCAAACAGGTGCACCAGATTCGCCCCGGGTTGCGCATTGTCGTGCGCGAGGAAAACACACTGGATCTGGAACAGGGTCTGAAATCCGGTCGATTTGACCTGATATTGTCCACGCCCGAAGACCATCCGAATACCGTGCAACACCGTTTGTTCAACGAACCTCTCTGGGTCGCGGTTGCCGTAGATGACGTTCTGGCGCGGGATTTGCAGGGTGTCAGTGCCATAGATCTTCAGAACCGGATTTTTCTCACCCTGGATCAAAGCCACCGCCTGTCGCGCATCGTCTATGCATTGGCGGCAGAATGCGGTGGGGTGGTTTCGGATGAGTATGAAGGCACGACACTTGATTCCATTGTCCTGATGGCGGCTTCGGGTGTTGGTGTTGCGGTACTGCCTGATCTTTATGCTCGCAGACAGGGGATCTACCGCGACGAGGTGCGGTTGCGCCCACTCTCCATTGCCAATGCAAATCGCGATATCGCCCTTTTGGCACGCAGTTCCGAAACCCCGCCGCGGGGTCAGAATGTGCTGACCGACAGCCTGCGCTCTTCCGCCCGGTCCATGGGGCTGTCTGTGATCGGTCCATAAAAAAAGGCCCGCACTTTTACATGCGGGCCAAAGGTTGGTCTTCAGGGAGAAATTACCAGTCCATCGGACCCTTCTCGTGGAAAGAGTCGACGAGGAAATCAATGAAAGCCCGCACTTTGGGTTGTGTAAAACGGCCGGGCGGGTAGACCGCGTAAACGCCTTGAACTTCGTCGGGCAGGGATGGCATGGCATCGACAACCAGCCCTGCCTTCAAGGCTTCTGCGTAAAGATAGCTG
Source organism: Ruegeria sp. CDSA141 (assembly GCF_059612005.1). Classification (NCBI taxonomy): domain Bacteria; kingdom Pseudomonadati; phylum Pseudomonadota; class Alphaproteobacteria; order Rhodobacterales; family Roseobacteraceae; genus Ruegeria; species Ruegeria sp. CDSA141. Next base: position 61,123 of record NZ_JBXWPT010000009.1, on the reverse strand, counting down.
GGCAGATACGCGATACCCAAACCGGAAACCGCCGCGTTCAACAGGGATTGGCCATCGTTCACGCTCAACCATCCGGCCGTTCGAACCTGACGCTTTTCGCCGGATGGCGCGGTCAGTTTCCAGACATTGCCCGAGGACTGGCTGGAATAATGCAGCAGCTTGTGTTCGTTCAGGTCGTCGATCTTCTGTGGGCGGCCGAATCTTTCGACATAACTGGGCGCGGCGACCATGCGTTTGACGGTTTCGGTCAGTTTGCGGGCCCGCAGCGTGCTGTCTTCCAGCTCACCAATGCGGACGGCCACGTCAAATCCTTCGGAAATAAGTTCGACGTAACGATTGTTCAGTACCATGTTCACAGTGATGTCGGGGTAGGCCGCAAGGAACTCGGACAGCACAGGTGACAGGTGATTTACGCCAAAATCCGTGGCAACGCTGATGCGCAAAAGACCAGATGGGGCTGATTGCATCGACGTGACCAGTGAATCCGCTTCTCCTGCATCATTGAGAACGCGGCGCGCGCGGTCATAATAGGCCAGCCCGATTTCTGTTGGTGACACCCGGCGCGTGGTACGGTTCAACAGTCGCGCTCCCAGACGTGCTTCAAGGCTCGATACGTGTTTGGACACGGCTGATTTGGAGATGCCCATCTTCTTGGCCGCATCGGTGAAGCCACCCTGGTCCACCACATTGGCGAAGGCTTCCATTTCGGTCAGTCGGTCCATACTCGTTCCCCAGATCTTGATTTCCGTCCTGACTATGGCGCTGAATCTGGGCGGAAACGGGGCAGACATGGGATAATATCAGGGATTTGAATCGGATCGTTTGCGTATGGGAAACGCAGAAACAGTGGTTTCCAATCTCGTCTCAGGCATTGTGATGCTGTGTTTTCTGGGAAATCGCGCTAAGCTGTTACCTTGAGAATGGCATTTTTGTGACCAGGGAGAAATCATGAAGACCTTTTTCGCCATTGCTGCCCTTTGCCTTTCGGCGGGTTTTGCACACGCCGGAGGAGAGACCTCATCGAATCCCGATGCAAAGGTCTATTTCGTCAACCTGTCGGACGGTGACACCGTGCAATCACCGGTCACGGTTGTCTTTGGCCTCAGCGGCATGGGGGTCGCTCCAGCGGGAACCGAGAAAGAAAACACCGGACACCACCATCTGCTGCTTGACCGTCCCCCGCTGGGTGAGGGTGAGGATGGTGCAGATGAGTTGGCCAATGGTTTGCCCGCCGACGACAACCACATACACTTCGGAGGCGGTCAGACCGAAGTGACGCTGGACCTGCCATCGGGCCAGCACACATTGCAACTGGTTCTGGGCGACGCCGGGCACGTGCCACATGCCACACCGATTGTATCCGAAGTGATTACGATTACCGTGGAGTAGTCCGCATGCCCAGTCGCAGGTTGAACGTGTCCGGGGCGCCTGCGTTGGTCGCAGGTGTACGGAGTCCCTTGGCATAGATCGCGGCCGCATCGATGAAGTCATACTTGCGCAACAGATCGTAGGCGACCTGAACATGTTCGGCATGTCCGAACGTCGTATTGTCGATGGCATGTGCCTCAAACGCGCTGGTGATCTCGGCGCTCATTTCTCGTCCTACTTGAAACGGTGACTGTCCTCGGCCGTCCAGTCGAGGTCATAGACGGTTTTGAGCTGCTTGATCTTCTCCAGCGTTTCCTTGGAAAAAGCCGGTTTGTTCTCGAAGCTGTGCAGGGCGATGCCCTCGATCAGATAACCAAGGGTCATGTCCAATGACTCCGCCAGTCCCTTGAGGACCTTCAGCAGGCGTTTCTCAATCCGAATTCCTGTTTGGTTCGTTCTATTTTATGACTCATGTGATACATACGTACATTGATAACACCTAAGTCAAGCAGCACAAAAAAGCCGCCTCATTAGAGACGGCTTTCCTCAACGTAACTTGAAATTCGTTTCAAAACGTTGCGGCCAGGCGCGTGCCCTGATTGATTGCGCGTTTGGCGTCCAACTCTGCGGCCACATCCGCACCGCCGATCACGTGTGGTGTGACTCCTCGCTCGATCAGTGCATCTGCCAGTGACCGCTCTGAAACCTGACCTGAACACAATACAACAGTGTCAACAGGGATTACAGTCGGGTCGGCGCGCTCTTCTCCGAACGAGACATGCAGCCCCTCGTCATCGATGCGCTCGTAATTCACGCCGCCCACGAAGTTCACGTCCTTCATCTTCAGCGTCGCGCGGTGAATCCAGCCGGTGGTCTTGCCCAGCCCCTTGCCATGCGCCTGTTTCTTGCGCTGCAGTAGCGTGATCTGGCGCTTGGGCGCCTCGGGCTGCGGGCCTTCGGGCGCCAGGCCTGCGCGGTGCTGCTCGGGATCGGCGACGCCCCACTCCTTCATCCACAGGGGCAAGTCGGTGGTGGGCGAGTGGCCTTCCTCCAGCAGGTATTCCGACACGTCGAAGCCGATGCCGCCCGCACCGATCACGGCCACCGACTTGCCCACCGGGGCCTTGTCGCGCAGCACGTCGATATAGTTCACGACATTGTCGCGATCCTCTCCGGGGATCTGCGGGTCGCGCGGATTGACGCCGGTGGCGATCACCACCTCGTCGAACCCGGTCAGATCATCGGCGCCAACCTCGCGGCCCAGTTCGACCTTGACGCCCAGCGTGTCGAGCATGGTGCTGTACCAGTCCACCAGCCCCCAGAACTCTTCCTTGCCCGGCACCTGCTTGGCCATGTTCAGTTGCCCGCCGATCTCGTCGGCCTTGTCGAACACGGTCACGTCATGTCCGCGCTGGGCGGCGGTCATCGACGTGGACAGGCCCGCCGGACCCGCACCCACGATGGCCACGCGCTTGGGCGCGTCGGTCTTTTCGATCACCAGCTCGGTCTCGTGGCAGGCGCGCGGGTTCACCAGGCAGGAGGTCAGCTTTCCGCTGAAGGTGTGGTCCAGACAGGCCTGATTGCAGGCGATGCAGGGCGCGATCTTCGTGGCTTCGCCAGCAACCGCCTTGTTCACGAAATCCGCATCCGCCAGCATCGGCCGGGCCAGCGAGACCATGTCGGCGCAGCCCTCGGCCAGCACCTGTTCGGCCACGTCCGGCGTGTTGATCCGGTTCGAGGTGATGACCGGAATCCCCACCTTGCCCATCAGTTTTTTGGTCACCCAGGCAAAGGCCGCCCGCGGGACGCTGGTGGCGATGGTCGGAATCCGCGCCTCGTGCCAGCCGATGCCGGTGTTGATGATCGTGGCCCCGGCTTGCTCGATCCGCTGCGCCAGCTGCACCACCTCGTTAAAGGTCGAGCCATTGGGCACCAGGTCGATCATCGACAGGCGGTAGATGATGATAAAATCACTGCCCACTGCCTCGCGGGTGCGGCGCACCACTTCCAGCGGCAGGCGCATCCGGTTCTCATAGGACCCGCCCCAGCGGTCGGTGCGCTTGTTGGTATGGGTTACCAGGAACTGGTTGAGGAAATACCCTTCCGACCCCATGATCTCGACCCCGTCATAGCCCGCCTTCCGGGCCAGCACGGCGGCGTTCACGATATCGCTGATCTGTTTCTCGATACCTTCTTCGTCCAGCTCGTTCGGTGGGAAGGGCGAGATCGGCGACTTCACCGGGCTGGGCGCCACGCATTTGGGGCCATAGGAATAGCGACCCGCATGCAGGATCTGCATGGCGATCTTGCCGCCCGCCTGATGCACCCGGTCGGTGACGATGGAATGGTTGGCCACATCCTTGTCGCTGGTCATCATCGCAGCGCCGGGCAGGACCGAGCCTTCAAGGTTTGGCCCAATTCCGCCCGTCACCATAAGCGCCACACCACCGCGAGCGCGCGCTGCATAAAACTCGGCCACCCGATTCCAGTCGCCGGTTTCCTCAAGCCCGGTGTGCATCGAGCCCATCAGCACGCGGTTTTTCAACGTGGTAAAGCCCAGATCCAGCGGGGCCAGCATGTTTGGGTACGCAGTCATGGCGAAACTCTCCCTCCCGAATTTGCGTGTTAGATTGACGTTCGCGTCAACTTTGTCACGCGAAACCCCACGTCACCCTCTTTGCTGTTGCGCCGGTGATTGCTAGAGGTGGTCGAAACAACCCGATGAGGCCGCGCATGACCCCCGAAGAAATCGCCAAACTGCCCTATCGCCCCTGCGTCGGGCTGATGTTGATGAATGCCGAGGGCAAGATTTTCGTCGGCCAGCGCAATGATCGCCACAAGGACGCCTGGCAAATGCCACAGGGTGGCGTGGACAAGGGAGAAGACCCGCGCGACGCAGCCTTGCGCGAGCTGTGGGAAGAAACCGGCGTGACTGCGGATCTAGTCGAGGTCGTTGCAGAGACCGATGGCTGGCTGCGCTATGATCTTCCGCACGACATCGTGCCCAAGATCTGGAAAGGTCGCTATCGCGGGCAGGAACAGAAATGGTATCTGCTGCGCTTTATCGGGGCAGATGATCAGATCAATATCGCGACCGATCACCCCGAATTCTCACACTGGAAATGGCAGGCGCCTGATCGGTTGATCGAAGAGATCGTACCGTTCAAACGCACGGTGTATGAACAAGTGCTGAAGGCTTTTGACAGCTATTTGGGCAAAAAGGCCTGACGCTTGGGAAAGTTGGACATTTTCCAGGCTGGCTTTTAGCGCTGAGCCGTTCATAACCGGCCTGTCATGACTCAAACGACCTATCCCAGCTCCGTACGCGCGCATCGCTCTGCCGACATGGTCGTCCATGTGTTCGGGTTGTCCCTGATCCTGACGGCTGGCAGCCTGCTGATCATGAACGCCTATCAGCGTTTGGATTCCGCGCTGCTTCTTGCGGTCATTGTTTATGTTCTCTGTGCGCTTGCGTCGAACCTTGCGTCCTGTGCCTATCATTTTGCGCCCTGGCATGACCGTCGCAAACTGCTGCGTCGTATCGACCATGCCGCGATTTATCCCAGCATCTGCGGGACATTCACGCCGTTCTTCGTTCAGGCGGGCACGACATGGACCATGACGCTGCTATGGGTATGCTGGAGCCTGACCATCGCAGCCGTCTGGAACAAGATCGCAAATGAAACGGTCAAATCACGATGGTCGACAGCGTCATACCTTGGTTTGGGTGGCATTGGTCTGGGGGCAATCCCAGACATGACCACTGTTCCCACAGCCACACTTTGGTGCATTGTGGGTGGCGCAGCCAGTTATGTTATCGGAACGATGTTTTACGCCCAAAAGACACTACCGTTTCGTTACGCGATATGGCACGTCTGGGTGAACCTGGGCGGAGTTCTGATGTTTGTTGGAATCTGGCTGGCGCTGTTTTCTTGATAAACGGCAGGGCCGGGGCGTGGGTGCCCCGAACCGTTTTCAGATCAAATCAAGAGGGTCCTGATTTGAGTTCACATCAACCCTTCGGCGTGCAGCAATTCCTGCATGTTTGCCTCGGGGCGTGGGCCGATATGGCAGATGACTTCGCGGGCGCAGACATTGCCGATGCGGGCGCAGGTCTCGTAATCCCGACCCGTGGCCATGCCGAAAAGGAAGCCCGCCGCAAACTGGTCGCCTGCGCCTGTTGCATCAACAGGGACAATCTTTTCAACCGGCACGTCAATGCGGGTGTCGCCGTTCAGAACGGTCACACCGTCGCCTGAGCGGGTGCAGACCACCAGCGGACAGATCGCGGCCGTCTTGGCCAATGCTTCTTCCAGATCGTCAGTTTCGAACAGTGATTTGATCTCGGCCTCATTGCCGATCACGAAGTCCAGCTCATTTTCGATCAGCAGCAGGAAATCGACCCGGTGACGTTCCACGCAGAACGGGTCGGAAATGGCGATGCCGGCCTTGCCGTCACTCTTATGGCAGGCGCGCGCGGCCTCAAGGAATGCCGCCTTGCCTTTTTCCTTGTCGAACAGATACCCCTCGAGGAACATGATCTGGCTGTTTCCAGCGACCTCTTCCGAGACATCCTGAGACGACAGCTCCGAGGAAATGCCCAGATAGGTGTTCATTGACCGCTCACCATCGGGCGACACAAAGATCATCGAACGTGACGTCGGCAATTCACCACCGGGTACAGGTGGGTTCACGAAATCGACGCCATCCTCGTTCATCGCATCTGCATAGAAACGGCCCAGCGCGTCATCGTGAACCCGGCCGATGAACGCAGCATCCAGCCCAAGTGCGCCTGCGCCCGCAATGGTATTGGCCACCGAGCCGCCCGGCGTTTGAACACGGCTTTCCATCGAGGCGTACAGCACCTCGCCGCGTTCCTGTTCGATCAACTGCATGATGCCTTTTTCGATGCCCATCAGCTCCAGGAAGCTGTCATCGGCCTGGGAAATCACATCCACAACGGCATTTCCGATGCCGGTCAGTTGATAAGTCTTCATAGGGTTTTGTCCTCGAATTGGCAGAGATCACGGATGATGCAGGTCGGGCATTGCGGCTTGCGCGCCTTGCAATGGTACCGGCCATGCAGGATCAACCAGTGATGCGCATGAAGTTGAAAGTCAGCAGGAATATTGTCTTCGATGGCGCGTTCGACAGTGTCTACATCTTTGCCGGGGCAAATACCGGTGCGGTTGCCGACGCGAAAGATATGGGTGTCCACCGCCTGCGCCGGTTGTCGCCACCACATGTTCAGAACCACGTTGGCCGTCTTTCGGCCCACACCCGGAAGGGATTGCAGGGCAGCCCGGGAATTGGGAACCTCGCCGCCATATTCGTCTACGAGGATACGGCTGAGCTTGATGACGTTCTTGGCCTTCTGGCGGAACAAACCAATGGTCTTGATGTGCTCGATCAGGCCTTCCTCGCCCAGATCCAGCATATTTTGCGGCGTGTCGGCGATCTTGAACAGCGCGCGCGTCGCTTTGTTGACGCCTGCATCCGTGGCTTGCGCCGAAAGGGCCACGGCGACGACCAGAGTATAGACGTTCACATGCTCCAGCTCGCCCTTGGGTTCCGGGTCGGCCTCTTGAAAGCGCGTGAAAATCTCGCGGATCGTATGATAGTCGAGTTGCTTTGCCATCCGGGCCTTAATGCCGTCCACCGGGCTCTGACACAAGCCCAAAGCCAATGCGCAAGTTCCGGGTCGCGGCAGCGTGGCCTGCGCGCTATGGTTTTGTCAGAAGATGAGGTGGAACCATGAACGTCCAGACCCCGGAAAGCGGATACCATTACAACGTCATGCGCCGCGCAATCGACCTGATTGATCAGGGCGGCGAGGGCCTGAGCCTTGATGAACTGGCACGCCAGATGGATATGAGCCCGGCCCATTTCCAGCGCCTGTTCTCGCGTTGGACCGGAGTGTCGCCAAAACGGTACCAACAATACCTGACACTGGGCCATGCGAAGGCATTGCTGCGCGAACGGTTCACAACACTGGAAACGGCACACAATGTGGGCCTGTCCGGTAGCGGACGTCTGCATGATCTGTTCCTGAAGTGGGAATCCATGAGCCCCGGCGAATATGCCCGCAAGGGCGAAGGTCTGACGATCTATTGGGGGTGGTTCGAATGCCCCTTTGGCCCCGCGCTGGTCATGGGTACCGACAAGGGCATCTGCGGCATGGCCTTCGGGGCCGAGACCGGCGAAGAGGCCGCGATGGAAGACATGATCTCGCGCTGGCCCAAGTCGACGTTTGTCGAAGATCCGATGCGCCTGCGTCCTTGGGCGCTGAGTGCTTTTGGCGCTGCCAACGATCGGTTGGAGCCAACACCGGTTTTCCTGATCGGATCACCTCTGCAAATCAAGGTGTGGGAAGCGCTGATGCATATCCCGTCCGGGCAGGTCACGACCTACTCCGAGATCGCCCAACGGGTCGGCTCTCCGCAAGCAGTTCGCGCAGTGGGAACGGCAGTTGGCCGCAACCCGGTTAGTTGGCTGATCCCCTGCCATCGGGCATTGCGCAAGTCAGGTGGCCTGGGAGGCTATCACTGGGGATTGCCGGTCAAGCGTGCCATGCTGGCCTACGAGGCGGCGCAGGCAGACGCCTGATTGACAGACGGCCTGACCGCTGCCAAAAGGCACCTCAGGTTCGGGTCCCCTGCCGTTCGCGGCCATTGGCTTTGGTGAAACCCGGTTTTGAAATGCATCTGTTGCCCTTTCTTGGCGCGCGGATGGTAATGCGAGCCCCGTCCTGATTTCGCGCCCGTTCAAGGAAACGAGGCACATGATGACACGATCCCAAACCGTTGCTCCGGTTGAAGAGCTGAAAGCGCAGGCAAAACGCTTGCGGGAAAAACTGAAAACGACGGGTGTTTCTCTGTCGCATAGCGCGGCATTGGAACTTCTGGCCCATCAGCATGGCGTTCGAGACTGGAACACCTTGCATGCGATGTCCGGAAACCGGATGCATCTGCGCGTAGGTGATCGGGTTGAAGGACGCTATTTGGGTCAGGCGTTCACAGCCGAAATTCGCGGCATGATCGTATTGGGCGATGGCGCGCGTCGCCGAGTGACCCTGCATTTCGATACGCCGGTAGATGTGGTCCGCTTTGACAGCTTCTCTGCATTTCGACAGCGCGTCACCGGAGAGATTGGGTGGGACGGTCGGTCCAGACGCCACACGTCCGATGGCGAACCCCAGCTTGTGGTGCGGCCCGTATAGAGCGTAATGGGCGAGGCAACCGCGTTGCCCCGCCCAATCTGTCTGCTTCGCAGGTGAAGTTACTCTGCGGCCCAGCCGCCGACGGCTTTGACTTCAAGGAAATCCTCGAGACCGAAGACTCCGCCTTCCCGCCCGTTGCCGGATTGCTTCATGCCGCCGAACGGTGAGCCCGCGCTGCGCGATTGTCCGTTCATTTCGACCATGCCCGACCGCAGAGCCCGCGCCATGCGATTGGCACGCGCACCATCCTGTGTCTGAACATAATTGGTCAGGCCATAGGGTGTATCATTGGCGGTTTCGACAGCCTCCTCTTCTGTGTCGAAGGGGATCATGGTCAGAACTGGGCCAAAGATTTCTTCGCGGGCGATGGTCATCTGGTTATTTGCATCAGCAAAGACCGTGGGGCGGACATAATAGCCCTTGTTCAGCCCCTCAGGTCGTCCGGTGCCGCCTGCAACCAGCCGCGCACCTTCGTCGATGCCCTTCTGGATCAGGTCCTGAATCTTGGTCCACTGAACTTCATTCACAACCGGACCGATGTGGCGACCTTCCTCCATGGCAGGGCCAACCTTGACCATGCTCGCAACTTCGGCCGCCGTTTCCACAGCCTTGTCGTAGATCGGGCGCTGCACCAACATCCGGCTGGGTGCGTTACAGCTCTGGCCGGTGTTTTGCATCATGTGCAGCACCCCGCGCTTGACCGCTTTTTCGTCCGCATCCTCAAAGATGACGTTGGCTCCTTTGCCTCCCAGTTCCAGATGCACTTTCTTGAGGGTGTCAGCCGCGTTCTTCGAAATCGCAGTGCCCGCGCGAGTCGAACCGGTGAAGCTGACCATATCAACATCCGGATGACCCGAAAGTTGCGATCCAACACCCGCTCCGTCGCCGTTGACCAGATTGAACACACCGGGCGGGAAGCCTGCCTTGTCCATCATCTCGGCAAAAATCATCGCGTTCAGCGGGCTTTGTTCTGACGGTTTCAGAACCATCGTGCAGCCCGCAATCGCAGCAGCACCAACCTTGAGCGTGATCTGGTTCATCGGCCAGTTCCACGGCGTGATCAGAGCGGCAACGCCAACCGCCTCATAAATGATGCGATCATTCGGTGCATGATCCCCCAGCGGGCGCTCGAATTCAAACGACCTTGCGGCGCGGATGAAGTTCTTCAGGTGATAGATGCCGGCACCAGCCTGCGCCGAGCGCGCCAGATCGATCGGGGCGCCCATTTCAAGTGACATCGCCTGCGCCAGATCCTCTGCCCGGGTTGCATAGAGTTCGACCAGCTTTTCCACCAGCGCGATGCGGGTTTCCACTGGAGTTGCCATCCAGCCTGGCAAAGCGGCCTTGGCTGCGGCAACGGCTGCATTCGTGTCGGCTTCGGCGCCAAGCGAGATCATTGCGCAGGGCCCTTCGGTCGAGGGGTTGATGACCTCGAAGTCATTGGGCTGCGACGGGGCCATCCACTGACCGTTAATATAGAAATCCCGCTTTTCGATCATCCTGAGCCCTCCTGAAGGTTCGCCTGAAGCCGGCTGTTCGGGGCCACTCTGTCACCCATGCACAGGCTGAGCAATAGTGAATTTGATCAAATTTTTTTCTGGTCAGGCTCACGAAATCCGTATCCCTGGACACGATGGCTGGTTTAACCTGTGCACAAAGTGATTAGGTTCCAGACGACCGACTCAGGTTTTTCACAGAAAAGGAGATGCCCCATGGGTTTGCGCATCAACGACACCGTCCCGAATTTCACGGCAGAAACGGATCAGGGCACCATTCAGTTCCACGACTGGATTGGCGACAGCTGGGCCATTCTGTTCTCGCACCCAAAAGATTTCACCCCTGTTTGCACCACCGAGTTTTCGGCCGTTGCGCAGCTGAATGACGAATGGGCCGCCCGCAACACCAAGGTGATCGGCGTATCGGTTGATGGTGTCGAGGACCACAAGAAGTGGAAGAAGGACATCGAGGAATACGGCAAGGCCAACCCCGGTTTTCCGATCATCGCCGATGAAGGTCTGGCTGTGTCCAAGGCTTTCGACATGCTGCCCGCCGAAGCATATCTGCCCGATGGCAGAACACCGGCTGACAGTGCCACGGTGCGTTCGGTCTTCATCATCGGCCCGGACAAGCAGTTGAAGCTGTCGATGACGTACCCGATGACCGTGGGCCGGAACTTTGCTGAAATTCTACGCGCGCTTGACGGGTTGCAGATGTCAGCCAAGGGCGTTGCGACGCCTGCCAATTGGGTGCCGGGCGAAGACGTGATCATCCCGCCAACCGTGTCGAACGAAGACGCCAAGGCCAAGTTTGGCGAGTTCGAAACGATCTTTCCCTATCTGCGCAAGACCAAGGCGCCGTCGTAAGCCGGTTGCCGGGTCAGGGGGGCTGTCTGCCCCCCATCGTGCCTGCCGGCACGATTCCCCCCGAGGATGTTTTTAGCCGGATGAAGCAGGCGGTTGTTGCAGGCCGGGTGACCACCGGCATATCCAGCGCGCGCTGTTTTTTCAGGGTTTTTCGGGGCCCCCGCACCTGAGGCGCGAGGGCAAAAAGGGGCAGGAAACCGGAGCGAAACCTGACACCCGAAGTGATCAGAAATTATAGCGAAGTCCGAAATTGACGCTGAATATATCCAGATCGTCCTCTACGTTGCCGGTCAAAGCTCCGTTGGGGGCCAGACGCTGCGACGAAACATCAAAGGCACGGGCGAAACGGGCATCAACGGTGAACGCTGTCGACGAGTTGATGTCATATGCCACACCGGCGATCACCTGGGCGGCAAAGGTGGTGTCGGTATCGTCCAGCGCCACACCCGGCCCATAAGAAAAATCCAGATCCGAATAGGTGGCACCCAGACCAAACCCGGCAAACGGTGTCAGCACTCCGGCCTGTCTGAAATCGAACAGCACATTGGCAAATAACGAGGTCTGCGTGACGTCGCCCGAGATATTGCCCTCGGGCCCCGGACCATTGCCGGTAAAGTTCACACCATCCACGTCACTGTCGCGATAAGACAGCTCCAGTTCGATCCGCGTTTCGATGATGTCGTTTGACCATTGCGGGATTTCCTTACCTATCGCGAAGCCCAGTCCGAAACCTGCGTCGAATTCGGTATCGACCGATTGCGTCGCGCCGCCGATCGTCCCGGTGAAATCGCTGTCCTGTAACTGGCTGTAGCCGATGAAGCCGTGAATATAGGTGCCGTCGCCCAGGCTCTGCGCGGCAAGCGCCGTTGCGCTGATCGTCAGAGCCGAAGAGGCGAGAATGAGGCGCGTGAACATAACCATCTCCAGTGTTCCAAAGTCCGCATGCCATGGATGTGGACAAGGCTGGCCCAAAAAGAAAGGCGCCGGGCCTTCACTTCGTTTCACAGGTTTTTAGGAATGTGTGAGTGAATAGGTACGAGGTTCTGCCACTGTTTCAGGGCACATCCCTGACCAACGGTTCTGACAGGAGTTCGTCGACAAAGAAACTGAGCAACTGCAACCTGCTGGAAACGCCCGCCTTTCGATAGACCGCAGCGCTTTGGGCCTTGATCGTCCCTTCTTTCGTCTGTCGCATTCCGGCGATTTCCGCGATGGAAAGACCCTTGATCGTCAGCATGGCAACGTCACGCTCAGCATCACTGAGCTGCCACTCGCTGAACTGAGTTTCGATGACCTGGGCAAAAGCCCCTTGCGCCACTTCCAGTTGCCGCTGCATGTCGCGCACCCGTCTGGACTGGGAACGGATCAGGGCGATCGTGGCGCTCAGGCCCCCGACAAGCGCCAGCGACAGAAACAGCTCGAACGAATGCAGGTGACGAAACCCCGCGCCGTCGCCGCCAGTCCAATCCAGCAGCGCATCCGTCATGAAAAAGGCGGCGCAGAGGGCCTGCACCACCAGAAGGAGCCAGAGTAAAGACGTTTGAGGTACTTTCATGCGGCCCCTTGGACGTTGCAGGTTCAGTCGTCATCCTCTTCGAGCTCGATGGCTGTCACCACCCCGTCCGTGTCAGACAGAACCAGTTCAGTTTCCACGCCATCCTTGATGAGTTCAACCTCGATCTTCCCACCTTCGAATTCGATCTCTTCGATCTGGTACCCCTGGGCTTCAAGGGCCGCGCGGATATCGGCTTCGCTTGTGCCCAGTTTGTCGCCCAGTCCGACATTAGCAAAAGCAAGAACCGGTGCGGTTGCGATCAATCCCGTCAGTGTCAGCAGTTTCAAGGTTTCCATATCGCATCTCCTTTTTGTGTTGTGGCGATGCGGTCGAACTGGGGATGGCAGAGGAGACCTGCGATTGGCTTTTGGTTGAAACGGGGCGAATTGAACCAAGGTTTATGCTATTTGCGGCCGTTTCCGCCCGTCAGGTTCAGGTTGCAATCAATTTGTGATAGTTTGTTTTGGGAAAACATACAGGCATGTGACCAACGATGTCGGGCTTTCTGACTGTCTTGAACAGGAGAAGACCATGGCTTTTACAGATTGGTACGTCGAGGGGGAAAGCTTCGGAAACTGCAATTGCGGCTATGCCTGCCCCTGCCAGTTCGAGGAATTGCCGACGCATGGCGATTGCCGGGGTTTCGAAGTGCTTGAAATATTCAAAGGATATTTTGGAGAAACGGATCTTAGTGGAACCAGGGCGGCATTGATCTATGCGTGGCCCGGACCAATATTCGAGGGTGGTGGTGAAATGCAGGTGATCGTCGATCCTGCGGCCTCACCGGCGCAGCGCGATGCGCTGGAAAAAGTCTTTCACGGTGAAGAAACCGAAGAGATGGCAACGCATTGGTACGTGTTCCGGGCCATGTGTGAGACGGTGCATGACACGCTTTACCTGCCGATTGAGCTTGAGATGGACATCGAAGGGCGAACGGCCAGCGTTACCGTTGGTGACGTATTAAAGTCGAACGGGCGCCCGATTCAGACCCCGCATGGCGGCGGGGAACACCGCGTACGCATCGATATTCCCGGCGGGATCGAATTCACCATTGCCGAGATCGGCAGCGCCTCGACCCGAGCCGATGCGTCGATCAAGCTGGATCTGAAAGACAGTTACGGCCAGTGGCACGTGTTGAAACATGGCCCGGGTGGTGTCACGCACTGACCTGCGGTCAGGCCGTTTTTGCGGTTTCGTTCGGATGCACCTTCCAGCCCGGAACCGCCAGATCCGCTGCAATCACTCGGACTTCAAAAGGTTTGAGGACCGGTAATACGGTTGAACCGTAACCGCATTCACCATTTGCCAGTTCCGGGAACAGTTCGAACAACTCGCTCCGGGTTGCGGGCGCCATTGCATCAAGACTTGTGTCACCGGGGTAAAAGGACTCGGACCAGATTCCTTCGACATTCACCAGCTCATGCTGATCAAAGAGGATGTGAATGTACTCCACCCCTTGTGCAGGCGTTTCCTGAACGATGGTCTTTCCATTGATCAGCCCTTTTGCAGGCGCCAACATCGTTGTTTCGCAATGCATCAGTTCCATCATGGCTGAGGTCACGGCAATCCGGTGCTGTGGTGAGATGACGAGATCGCGGGATGGGCCGTTCGGCCCGAAACAGCCCGCTTTGATCCGCACAGGGGATAGGTGAGGGTTTCGCTGCAACTCGGACGCGGACAAGCGGCGCTTGCCGATCCAGCGTACCGGACGGGTATGGCCGTCGGCGGTGACAACCGGGTCGCCGGGCTCCAGCGCCTCAACCCGGCGCAGTCCCGTCGGGGTCTGGATCAGCGATCCAAAGGTAAAACACACGAAAGAAGGCAAAGTGTGATACGCGGATGACGGCGCGGTTCCGGCAAAGCCGGTATCTGAAATCGTGTCATTCAGTTCGGCCTGACCGGAAGTGACGATTATGTAACGCGGGTTGGAAAACTGGATCAGGATAAACGTGACAGGCGCGCCATCGACTGTGCCCGTATAATTCTCGAAAGTACTGAAATTTTGGGTCGAGCCGGAAAAGCCGGGAAGAGACTCAAGATCAAGTTGCGAACTGCCGTCCGGGTCAGGATCTTGCAGCAGGGCGTCATTATCCGTGACTTCGACCGAATACGCAGCAGTAATATCAACACTGCGGTTGCTGAACGGGTCTGCGCTGATTTCGTAAACAGTAATCGATGCCACGGTTGAACAGCTTCCCTGAAAACGGCAAAATACCCCTTAAGGTTGAGCTAATACACGCAATAAGTGTTAATAATTGGTTTACCAAAATTGCGACGCAGTTCCCCTTCCTGCTGCCCCGCAAACAAAAAAGGCCCCGGATGAAACCGGGGCCTTCTGCTGTCTGTCAGAGGGGCAGATTACTCTGCGCTTTCCTCTTTCTTTTCTTTCTTCTCGGGAACGATCTCTTCGCCGGTTTCCTGATCGACCACTTTCATCGACAGGCGAACCTTGCCGCGATCGTCAAAACCCAGAAGCTTGACCTTCACTTCCTGACCTTCTTTCAGAACATCCGACGGATGGTTCAGACGGCGGTTTTCGATCTGCGACACGTGGACCAGACCGTCGCGCTTACCGAAGAAGTTCACGAAGGCCCCGAAATCGACGATTTTTACAACTTTACCAGTGTAGATCTGACCTTCTTCAGGTTCTGCCACGATCGAATAGATCATGTCATAGGCCTTCTGGATCGATTCACCATCCGGCGAGGCGATCTTGATGACGCCATCGTCGTTGATGTCCACCTTGGCTCCCGAAACCTCAACGATCTCACGGATGACCTTGCCACCGGAACCGATCACTTCACGGATCTTGTCGGTCGGAATGTTCATGGTCTCGATGCGCGGGGCGTGGACCGAGAAATCGTTGGTCTCGGACAGGGCTTTGCCCATCTCGCCCAGGATGTGCAACCGGCCGTCCTTGGCCTGCGCCAGGGCTTTCTCCATGATTTCGGGCGTGATGCCCGCAACCTTGATGTCCATCTGCAGCGAGGTGATGCCGTTTTCGGTACCGGCAACCTTGAAGTCCATGTCGCCCAGGTGGTCTTCGTCACCCAGAATGTCGGACAGGATGGCATAGTCGCCGTCATCTTCCAGGATCAGACCCATGGCCACACCGGCAACCGGCGCTTTCAGCGGAACACCCGCATCCATCATCGACAGCGAACCGCCGCAGACAGACGCCATCGAGCTGGAGCCGTTGGATTCTGTGATCTCCGACACGATACGGATCGTGTAGGGGAAGTCGGTCGCCGCAGGCAGAACCGCCTGCAGGGCGCGCCATGCCAGCTTGCCGTGGCCAATCTCACGGCGGCCGGGGCCACCAACGCGGCCAACTTCACCTACCGAATACGGAGGGAAGTTGTAGTGCAGCAGGAAGTTCGATTTGAAGTTGCCATGCAGCGCGTCGATGAACTGTTCGTCGTCACCGGTGCCCAGCGTGGTTACGGCCAGCGCCTGCGTTTCACCACGGGTGAACAAGGCTGAACCATGGGTCCGTGGCAGCATCGAGGTTTCTGCAACGATCGAGCGGATATCGGTGGTCGAGCGACCATCGATCCGCTTGCCGCCTTTGACGACGTCGCCGCGCAGAATACCTGCTTCGAGCTTTTTCATCGCGGAACCGAGGTTGCCGTCTTCCAGCTGTTCCTCGGTCAGCGCTTCCTTGATCGCTTCACGGGCAGCGGCAACAGCAGCGGTGCGCTCCTGCTTGTCGGTGATCGCGAAGGCGGCGCGCATCTGTTCTTCACCGGCGGCCTTAACGGCAGCATACAGCTCCGAGTAATCCGGTGCCTGGAAATCGAACGGCTCTTTCGCGGCTTCTTCGGCGAGGCTGATGATCAGGTCGATCACCGGCTGAATCTGTTCATGCGCAAAGTTCACCGCGCCTAGCATTTCCGCCTCAGAGAGCTCGTACGCTTCCGATTCCACCATCATTACGGCGTCTTTGGTCCCGGCAACTACCAGATCCAGACGCTGTTCAGGGTTCAGGCGCAGGTCCTGCATGTCATCGACGGTCGGGTTCAGAACGTATTCACCGTCTTCGAAACCAACACGGGCACCGGCGATCGGGCCCATGAACGGCGCGCCGGAGATGGTCAGAGCAGCCGAAGCGGCGATCATCGCGACGATGTCGGGATCGTTGACCAGATCGTGGCTCAGCACGGTGCACATCACCAGAACTTCGTTTTTGAAGCCGTCAACGAACAGCGGGCGGATCGGACGGTCGATCAAACGCGCAGTCAGCGTCTCTTTCTCGGTCGGGCGCGCCTCGCGCTTGAAGAAGCCACCCGGTACTTTACCGGCGGCATAGTATTTCTCTTGGTAGTGGACGGTCAGCGGGAAAAAGTCCTGACCGGGTTTTTGCGCCCGCGCAAAGGTCACGTTTGCCATGACGCTGGTTTCGCCCAGCGTGGCAATCACGCTGCCGTCAGCCTGACGGGCAACCTTGCCGGTTTCCAGTGTCAGCGTCTCTTCGCCCCACTGCATTGATTTCTTCGTTACATCAAACATATGCGTATCCTAGAAGGGAGCACTCCCGCCCCTGCGGGTCTCCCGTTTGCATGGCGGCCCCATTGCCGCCGACCCCAATTTATCTTCCATTCGAGTGCCGGGGTCAGGGCACAACGTCTCAGATACCGCGCGCATACATGAGAATGCGTTGAAAGGAAAGAGGAACTGGATGGGATGGCCGAATCACGCTGAGACAGACAACGGCTCTCTCTAAGTGTTCAGTTTTCAGATCGCGAGCAAAAGCTGTGAGCGGCGATGCAATGTGTTTCTTCGCAGGCGACGACCTAGAGATCTGTGGGTCGATTACATCGCTAACATCGGTAAAATCGAATGCATTTTGTAAAAATATGAAGGCAGTATAAGCTTTTACCACAAGCCCGCGGACGAAATGACGGAAACGCGCCAAGGGGGTTAATAATCCCATACCCGTCCGCCAACCGAAAACCTTGGCGTTTGCAGCTAGCGAACAGAAGGGCAATCGAATGGCACAAACAAAAAAGATGCTGGATCCGGATCCCCGGATTTACGACTTCGAAACGGAATATGAACTGGGGCAGGATAACGTCCGACCGTTTGGCTTGGACATTCACAACCCGGTCTTTCTGATCTCAAGTATCATGATCTTTGCGTTCGTCCTGATCGCATTAGCCAACCAAGAGGCCGCGGCTTCGTTCTTCGGCTGGCTCCGACCCTGGCTGACCAGCACGTTTGATTGGTTTCTGGTCCTTTCGGTTGATGCAATCACCCTGTTTTGTCTTGTTCTCATCATCCTGCCGGTCGGCAGTGTGCGGATCGGTGGCAAAGACGCCAAGCCAGATTATTCCTATGCGGGATGGATCGCGATGATGTTTGCTGCTGGAATAGGTATCGGTCTGCTGTTCTTTGGCGTGATGGAGCCGGTCTATTACAATTTTGCCGAAGACGGGAACGCAAGCCCGCTGGGCATTGATATCGCGGTGCCGGGAAATGAATATGCCGGTGTCGTCGGAACCATTCATCATTGGGGTCTGGAAGGCTGGGCGGTTTACGCCGCGGTCGGCCTGAGCCTGGCGATCTTCAGTTACAACCTGAACCTGCCGCTGACCTTGCGCTCGGCCTTCTATCCGATCCTTGGCGAACGGGTCTGGGGGTGGTGGGGCCACATCATCGATACGTTGGCGGTCTTTGCCACGTTGTTCGGGTTGACCACATCACTTGGTCTGGGTGCTCAGCAAGTTGCCGCTGGTCTTTACGAGGTCTTCGGCATCGAACCCAGCCCCACTGTCGTTGTCTTGCTGATCATCGGGATCACGTTGATTGCGCTGGGCTCGGTTCTACTGGGCATGGATGCGGGCGTCAAACGGCTGAGTGAGATCAATATGGTCATGGCCGTCGGACTATTCCTCTTCGTAATCGCCGTAACTGGCATTGGCACGGCCATCGCACGATATTTCAACGTGATGACCGACTACGTGCTGCACTTACCTGCCTTGTCGAACCCGTTCGGACGAGAAGACACCAGCTATTTCCATGGTTGGACGACCTTCTACTGGGCATGGTGGATCGCATGGTCACCCTTTGTGGGCATGTTCATTGCCCGGATCTCGAAGGGTCGTACTGTTCGCGAGTTCATAATCTGCGCGTTGCTGGCGCCGACAGCCGTCTGTGCCCTGTGGATGTCAACCTTCGGCGGCGCCGCCATCGACATGTTGAACGCGGGCGGAGCGGAAGGTGTTCGCGCGACAGTGATTGACAGCTACGCCCCAGAAGGTGCGTTGTTCGGTTTCCTGAAAGAACTGCCGCTTTACGGCATCGTTGCCCCGATTGCCCTTGTCCTGATCGTAATCTTCTTTGTCACCTCATCCGATTCAGGGTCGTTGGTGATCGACACGATCACTGCTGGCGGCAAGATGGACGCGCCCGTGGTTCAGCGCGTGTTCTGGTGCACATTGGAAGGTCTGGTCGCCATCGCATTGCTGTTGGGGGGTGGTCTTTCAGCGCTGCAAGGCGCAGCGGTTTCAACCGGCATCCCCTTTACGCTGGTGGTTTTAACAATGTGCTACTGTTTGTGGCTGGCGCTGAAATCAGAAAAAGCGAAAATGTAGAGCCGTACACATTTCCAAGAATGAAACGCCCACCGATTGGTGGGCGTCTTCGGTTTTGTGGAACTGCACAAGGCATAATGACTTAGATGATGTTTTGACTGAGTTCATGCGCGCACCAGTATCAACAAAAACTGCGTTGGGCGGGGTATGCGTTTGGTGCCAGATGCCGAAATCCCGGGCTTCAGGATATTGCTGAAGGGGGGAAACGTCCAACTATGCACTGAACAGGGAACTTGCCCGTTTTTCTGAGTGTTCTCGGGCGCTGCTATTGCGTTGACATTGAATTCTCAGAATAGGACGTTCACACGAAGAAAACTGCTTTCGACCACCCTCCGGAGGAATAAGTGTCAATTGTTGATGTCCTGGCCGCGCGCCTGATCGAAGATGTCAAATTCAACGACCTGTCAGGAAGCTTCCTGATGCTTGGGCGGCAGGACTGGATAGGTGCGCGTCGGTCGTCATCCGCCGCATTGTTTCGGGAAACCTTGCAGAAGTACCTGCCCGGAGTGAGCGAAGCTGACCTTTGCAACCCGGATGATGGGTACTCGGAAACCTTCTTTCGTAAACTTGGGTTTTCGGAAGTGGACTCTCTGGATTTCTCGGGTTTCGAAGGGGCGAGCATCGTTCAGGATCTCGCGGGGGATTTGCCTGAAAATCTGGTTGGTCGGTTTGACGTTATCTATGACGGTGGAACCTGCGAGCACGTGTTCGACTTGCCGACCGCCTACCGGAACATTGATAAGATGCTGAAGCCCGGGGGGGTGTTTATCGCACACTCGCCATCGAACAATTGGATCAATCACGGCTTCTATCAGATTTGCCCAGAGATAGTGTACGGCTTTTGGGTAAACGCCATGAACTATGAGGCTCTGAAATGCGTGTGGCAGCCGTTAAGGCCATACGCCGCGCGTGATGTGGTGAAAATGACGGATCCCAACAAGACAAAGAAACGTCCGCGCCCGCTGGGAACCTTTGGTCCGGGATTGCCTGTTCTTTTGGATTTTGTGGTTCGAAAACCTGTTGCCGACACCAAGACGAGTGCAAATGTGTCGCAAAGTGACTATGCCACACGTTGGGAAAACACGCGGAAGGCGTAAGGCCCGGTGTCGCAACAGACATTCTCTGACCGTCGGGGAATGTCCAACTGCTCTAGTAAGTTAAGGGGGATGTGTCGCTTTCGACGGATCCAACAGAAAACGCCCGCCGGGTGGCGGGCGTCGAACCGGAAAACCCGGTTTAAAGTCTTCTGAAAAAGCTTAGCGGCGGATGCCCAGCTTTTTGATCAGATCCTGGTAACGCGCTTCTTCCTTGCCTTTCAGGTAATCCAGCAGCTTACGGCGCTGGGCAACCATCTTCAGCAGACCGCGACGACCGTGGTTGTCTTTTTTGTGGGTCTTGAAGTGCTCGGTCAGGGTGGTGATGCGCGAGGTCAGGATGGCAACCTGGACTTCAGGCGAGCCGGTGTCGCCGTCCTTGGTTGCGAATTCTTTCATGACGCGTGCTTTTTCTTCAGCAGTAATCGACATCGGGGTCTCCTTTGAAAGGTTAGAGTTGATGGCGCAGGCCGGGATGTCGTCCAGCACAGGCCCATGGAGAAAACCGCACCGATTCCGATGCGGATGGGCGCGTATAGGCGCATTTTCACCAAATGGCAAAGGGAAACTGCGGGCTCAGACCATCTGTCCGTACTGGGCCAGTTGCGCTTCGGTGATCAACTGAATGTCGGCCACCGTCATACCTTCGGCCCCGTATACCTGCGCCACTTCCTGACCGTTGATCATCACCCGGGTCAGATTGGCGTTTTCAGCGTCAGGTTCCACCTCAATTTCCGGGTCGGCCTCATCCTCCCAGGTTACGAGCAGCTTGTCCTCACCGGGTTGGAAGCCCATGACGGTCACGTCTTCGTCACCCGGGCTCAGCACGATGTCATCAGCGCCCTGCCCACCGGTCACCACATCCCCGCCGCCTGCCACAATGGTATCGTCACCAGCGCCGCCATTCAGGAAATCCTTTTCGGCTGCGCCGTCTTCGATACCGAGGACAAAGTCGTCGCCGTCGCCCCCAAAGATCGTATCCTCACCTGCGCCACCGTTCAGGGCATCGTCTCCAAACCTGCCCTGCAATGCGTCGTCATCTGCCCCGCCTGTCAGAGTATCGTCGCCCTGACCGCCATAAAGTTCGTCTTCGCCTTCGCCGCCATCCAGGGTGTCGTCCCCGAAATGGCCGAACAGGGCGTCGTCCCCCTGATTGCCGAACAGAAAGTCGTCATCAGCCTCTCCGTGCAGAACATCATCACCCTGACCGCCCGAAATCGTATCCGTACCGTCGCCCCCGTGCAGAACGTCGTCGCCCTTGCCGCCGTCGATGGTGTCATCACCGCCAAACCCGTTGACCTGATCGACACCGTCCTGTCCGGTGATCTGGTCCGGGCCATCGCTGCCGGCAATTACGAGGTCTCCTTCGAATTCAGAGATTACGGTGCCAGTGGACGGGGTTTCGATATCGGGATTCACCGGGTCTTCGACGTTTTCGCCAATCTCAAGAAACTCTCCGGTATTGGGTTCAGTTTCTGCGTCATCATTGGGGTCGTCCTCTGATACGTCCTCGTCTTCGATCAGCATGTCGCTCATCGCGTATGCAGCACCGCCGATGGCGGCGAGTCCGATCAATCCGGCCAGAAACATGACACCCCTCCGATCGCAGAATGCTCCGAGGGTGAACATCCCATGCAATCGGCAATCGGATCAAAGTCAAGTTATTGAAATGGTTAATACTTTATTGCCATTGCTCTGGCTGTTGGCTGTAGGCGATATAGAGCGGGTGCTTGGGGTGGCCGTCTTTGGTCAAACCCAGATGGAACAGCGGCTGGCTGGTCCGGCGCAGCAGGGTCTCCACCGCCGGGCCCCGGTTCAGATGCGCACCATGGGTGCCCCAGGCAGCGATGACCTGATCGGCCCACCGAACACCTTCCAGAATGGCGGCGTCATTTTCCGGGCCTACCGGATCGGCAGCAGCGCGCATCTTGCGCGGATCGGTGTCGCGCCAGGCAAAGATGTTGGTTACCTGAAACGCGCCAAACCCCAGCGCTCGGGCACGGCGTTCGCAGCGTTCCACTGTCGGATCGTTCTGCACTTCGGTCGCGGTAGACGGGTTCAACATGACAAACAGCGCCTTGCGCCCTGCCGGGTCCCAAACACGCGTCAGGCTATAGCGGTACTTCTCGCAGTCGGAATAGATGGCGGTCGAGGGCGCATCGCCCTTGGTGTGCGTTCGGGTGATCATGCCTTTCGCCTAACACGTGATTCAGGCGGCGAACACCCGGCTGGGATGCAATTCGCCTGATTTATAAACCCCTACGGCAACGGCCTTGCCATCCAGTGAGGCCCATGCCTCGTCTCCGTATTCAACATCTGAGGCCAACACCATGCCCGGGTTACCATTGCGTAGACGGGTCGCGCCTTCGGGGGTGCATTTGAGCTCGGGCAGGTCCGACAGACCGGTTTCCAACGGGTGCAGATATTCGTCCAGCGCGGTGGTCTTTGCCATCTCGTCGATCTGTTCGATGCTCAGCCCGTCTTCGGCCTCGAACGGTCCGGACCAGATTCGGCGAAGTTCCCGGACGTGGCCATGACATCCTAGGGCTTCACCCAGATCGCGGGCGATCGAGCGGACATAACCGCCCTTGCCGCAGGTCATCTCCAGCACCACGTGATCTGCGTCGGGGCGATCGACAAGGATCAGTTCCTCGACCCAAAGGGGCCGGGCGGTCAGTTCCACATCTTCGCCATCGCGGGCCAGTTTATAGGCGCGCTGGCCGTCGATTTTCACGGCGGAAAACTTGGGCGGGACCTGCATGATGTCGCCCAGAAACGGGGTCAACGCCTGCTTGATGTCTTCATCTGACGGGCGGGCATCGCTTTCGGCAATCACTTCGCCCTCGGCATCGTCAGTGTTGGTGGCCTGACCCAGACGGACAGTGAAGGTGTAAGCCTTCAAAGCATCAGTGATGTAAGGAACGGTCTTGGTCGCCTCACCCAGGGCCACGGCCAGAACGCCGGTGGCCTCGGGGTCCAGCGTACCCGCATGGCCTGCCTTCTTGGCGTCCATGGCCCAGCGCACCTTGTTGACCACGGCGGTCGAAGTCATGCCCGCGGGCTTATCCACCACCAGCCAGCCGGAAATGTCCCGACCCTTGCGTTTGCTTCCCATTTAGCACCTTCAATCTTGCTGAGGCGCGCGACCTAGCGGATCGCCATCGCCCTGTCAATTTCAAGGTGCGTCTTCGACCACACCCACGATAGGCCCCAGCGAAAACCCGACATCGGACCGATTGTTCGCGCGGTCATACATGCGAGATATATTGCCATCGAAGAACAGCGCATTCGGAGTTTCCAGCACGTCCCGGAACAGACGGCCGAATTCGTGGAACGTGACGTAATCTTCGGAAATCGCAAACACCACACGGGTGCCATCGGCGCTGGTGCCCACTCCGTTGCGCACATAGAGCGAGGTCGAATCGGGCAGGAACCGGGGATGCAACTCGCCATTGATCACCAGCATCGGGCCGGATTGGCTGGCGTACCGGCAGTCGGGGGCATGATCGAGGAAATCCAGCGTCTCGTACACATCAGCACGGCCCTCGCGGATGCAGAAAACGCCGTTGGGCAGCAAGCCAAAATTGCCGGGGCCGGGGTTGGAGATCACCCGCATGACCTCTTTGCCGTTCTCGACATAATGGCCGACGGGCGACCGGTCATCGTGATACATGCCCGCGTTCATGGCAAAGGCCAGACGCTCACCACCGGGGGCCAGCGCCTCGTTCACCGACGAGAAATGCCCCAGAAGATCCCCATTCTCATCGTTGAGAAACAGGCGCAGGTCTTCGGTTTCCGCGTCGACTTCGCAGACGGTATAGCGTTTGTCATCATGGGTCAGCTTTTCGCAAGTAACCGCAGAGGCTTGCACGGCCCAGACAACCGCGCCCAATGTGACAAGTACCCGGATCACTCGTCCAGATCGCGGCGCACCGCGTCCTGTTCGAACATGCGGCGGGTGTCGTCCAGACGGTCGAACGTGTCATCAAGCCGGAACCGCAGATCGGGCGAGAATTTCAGGCCGACCTTCTTGCCAACCATGCGCCGAAGTTCACTTTTGTTGCGGGCGAGCAGTTCGATCACATCCTCCTGCCCCTTGCCGCCCAAGGGCAGCACATAGGCGGTGGCGATCTTCAGATCGGGCGAGGTGCGCACCTCGCCTACGGTGATCGACATACGGTTTAGTTCGGTGTCGTGGACATCTCCGCGCGCCAGAACTTCGGACAGGGTGCGGCGGATCAGTTCGCCGACACGCAGCTGTCGTTGGGACGGGCCGGGGCCATCATGGAATTTGTTCTTTGCCATAAACCCCGATCTAAGCGCAAACCGGGGCTTTGCCAAGCGGGCGCGAACGGGGTAGGAGGCTTTGAGCAGTTTGCAGCAAGGGAATACCGCCATGACCCATATTCCGGGGATCGTCATCACAGGGGCTTCGGGCCGTATGGGGCAGATGCTGATCAACACCGTAAACGACAGTGATCAGGCGCGTCTGGTCGGCGTGATCGAGCGCAAAGGGCATGACTGGGTCGGTCAGGATGTGGGCGAAGCCATGGGTGGCCAGGCGCTGGGCGTCAAAGTTACCGATGACCCGCTGGAAGCCTTCGCGCAGGCACAGGCGGTGATCGACTTCACCGCACCCGAGGCGACGCTGGAGTTTGCTGCTCTGGCGGCGCAGGCCCGGTGTGTACATGTAATCGGCACAACAGGTATGACCGACGAACAGATCGCGGCGCTGGAACCTGCCTCGCGCCACGCCGCGATCATACGGGCAGGGAACATGAGCCTCGGCGTCAACCTGCTGGTGCAACTGACCAAGAAAGTCGCGGCTGCACTGGATGAGGATTTTGATATCGAAATCATCGAAGGGCACCATCATCACAAGGTGGATGCACCATCCGGCACCGCTCTGATGTTGGGCGAGGCCGCTGCCGAGGGACGTGGCGTCAAACTGTCGGAGGTGTCCGACCGGGGTCGCGACGGCATTACTGGCGCTCGCAAACGTGGCGACATCGGCTTTCACGCCATTCGCGGCGGCGACATCGTGGGCGAGCATGACGTGTTGTTCGCCGCCCCCGGTGAACGCATCGTTCTGCGCCATCTGGCCACCGACCGCGCTATCTTTGCCCGCGGCGCGCTGAAAGCGGCTCTGTGGGGACAGGGCAAGGCACCCGGCCAATATGACATGGTCGATGTATTGGGGCTTTAGGCGCTAAGTTCAATTTTGCGCAGTCGCAACAACAAAGAATGCTGCAATTCAAATGGCTGCCGCCAGTCGGTTAAAGACTCATGACCAGCGGATGACGCGGGCCGCGAAAGCGACTGCATGCAGGAAAGTCTTGGGACAGGACCGTATCAGTGACATTGCCAGCAGTACCTAAAAACATTCTCGGGCATAATGAAAAAGCAATAGTAGCGAAACGGGACCTCCCATGAACAAAGAAATTAGGGTTGCGGCTTGAAGGTTGTCATACATCAAGGGTTTCACAAAACAGGAACCAGAACCCTGCAAACTATGTTGTTCAGGAACCGCTCCCGGCTTAAGAGCCGAGTGAACTTTCTTGTCCCCCGTGACCTGAAAGAAGCGGGGTTTGCCGCCCGGCGCTATTCCATTTTGCAAGAAGACAGGGTCCTTGCGAGATTCCGCAAAAGATTTCGTCAAGCTCTTGCTCCTTTCGAAGGTCAAACAGACACGCCTCTTCTTGTCAGCAGCGAGGAGTTTGCCGGCCTGATACCGGGGCGAAACAACGTGTGGTCATATTCGCAGACGCACGTTTTGGCTGATGCTGTGCTAGACGAAATTGACAGGTTCGCGAACGGCAATGCGCGTACCACATTCTTGTTCACGACGAGAAACCGCGCTGACTGGATCAGAAGCGTTTATTGGCAAAACATCCGCTCGAACAGAATCCGAGAGGACCTTTCGGAGTATGCTGATCTTTTGCAGCAGGGTACAGACCTTGAAGGTGTGGTAAGCCGCGTCAAAAACGCCGTGTCTTCGAGGGCTGACGTCCTGTCTTTAAACGTTTCGGAGCTCAACGATCGATTATTTCCTGTGGCAAAGGCGCTATCGATGCTGAACGTAAGGTCTGATGATCTGACGCCTGTCAGTAATCTGAATGTTCAGCCGGTTGGAGTCGCAGAGTACTTTCTGGAGTTGAACCGCTCACCCATGACCGATGAAGAAGTGATGGCGGCAAAACGAGCCCATTTGGACAGTTTGCGGACCTCTTAACAGTGCGCTTCTGCTCATCTCGTGCAAACTGTCTTGATGCTTCGGGGTCGGATTATGCCGCCACGTCGCGCGCCCTAATTCTAAAATCGGCATTATAATCGACATCATGTCGCAGCCTGCCATTACAGGCAATGACATCGATGGCAACCGGCGGGGGTTGATCCTGAGTGAAACCACGCACGGCGTAACCGCTCTCACGGTGAATTGCGCCGGTTTTCGCCGGTTCGATCCCATTTGAGTCTCTCTTGCGCACGTATAAAGTGACGCAGAGGTTTGCGGCAAAGATCGTGGGAACTTGAAATGCGTTACCCTAAGGCGGTGCGCTTGGTCAAAGATCGCGGATCTTGTCGGCACGCAGGGGGCAGGCGAGGTAGACGCCGAACTCCTGCCCGATATCGGCGCTGACACGCGCGTGAACTGCGCCCTGACGGTCAAGGAAACGCTGGTTGTCCTCAACCGGGAAAATGCCCTCATGCCAGATGCCGGGATGAATATAGAGGCCACGCGAGCCATCACACCAGAACGCCACCACTTTTTCGGGCGTGAGGTTGTCGCCAGGCAGGGCAGCTGGGATGATGAAGGGTTTGTTGTCGAGCGGCCAGAACATCTGCCCCCCGTCCGGGTGGTAGTTCATATGCCACAGCAACACCTGATCCCGCGGGGCCGTTTGCCGGTCGGTTTGCGCCTGCTGGGGGTCGGCTGACCAACCTAGCACGTAATGGCCTTTGACCGCCTCGTTCTCACCGTAAAGCACGTCACCCTGCCAGTCGCATTTGAACGTGCCTTCAACCCAGCCGCCTTCGTCACCCGTGCCTTCGTCAACCGGCCGCCAGCCCTGCTGCGGCCAGCGTACGATCTCGATTTCAAAGGTTTCGGGGTCGTCGGCCAAACAGCCGTAACCCTTGACCGATGTGTCCGTCGCACGGATCAGGGGAACCTCGTGCCACGGCAGCGAGCGTTTCGAACTGGCCTCGAAGATGTACTCGGGTGCAGTCATGATGCACCCAGATGCCTGTCGACCATGCGCTGAACCATCGGTGCGAAATGGGCGAAGTCCGGTGTCTCCATATCCGCGCGTTTGCCGGCCTCATCCAGATACCGGACCTGAACGATCTCTTTCAGGTTTGGATTGGATTCGAACGCGGCGACTTCCTCAGCGCTCATCGGGCCGCCTTGCAGCTCCAAGGTATGGACCGAGGCGGCGGAGAGGCGGTTGAAATATTCGGGCTTGGTGGCGCAGAGATACCGTTTGGCGGCCACGTGATATCGACAGCAATCGGTGATGACCGAGGGGAAGAACTGTTCCAGAACTTCCGCACCTGCATCCTCATGGTGGCGGTCTTCGGTATCATCGGGGTGGTAGGTCCCGAACTCGGATGTGAAATGGCCGATATCATGCAACAGAGCGCCGACGATGATTTCCTCAGGCTGACCGTTCTGTTCGGCGATGGTGGCGCCTTGCAGCATGTGCTGGGCCATGGTGACGGGTTCACCAAGATATTCCTCACCGCCGCGGCGGTGGAAAATATCCCCGATGAAGGCGACGATATTGTCTCGGTTCAGGGTCGAGAAATCGGGTTTCATTCCGCTGCCTCCGGCTGCGTCATCTCTATCGCCGCCAAAGTCGACAGCAACCCGTCCTTGTCGGCATAGCACCCTTGCAACCAACGCGAACCTGCACCGGAATAGCCCAGTCGTGCGTGCAGAACACGGGTGTTGTCGACGATGAAGCTTTCGCCCGGCTCCAGTTTGAACGACACGCCCATGGCCGGATCGTCGATGATCTCGCCCAGTTGACGATAAGCGGCGTAATAGGCCTCCATCCCGTCGAACGGGACGTCCACGAAGGGCGCGGATGAGCGGTTGTTGAACCGGATGCCGACCAGTTCTCCATCCGGCGACAATTCGATCATCGGACGGCGAGATCGCAGGCAGACACCGTCTGATCCCTTGTATTCGAAGCGGGCGGGGTAGCCTGCCAGCAGGGCAAAGCCCTCGGGGTTCTGCGCACGCAGCTTTTCGGCAGCGCGGAAGCCGTCGACAACGATCGAGTCGCCCCCTTCGGCGCTGTTTTCCAGACAGTAAAGGATTTGCAGCGTCGGTACAGGGTCGCGATAGGGGTTGTCGGTGTGGGCCTGCAAGCCAAGCCCGGTATAGGCGAGGTTGGTCGGGTTCACTTCCGTCCGAACCTCGAAATAAGGGCCATAGTTGGTTTCGCGGACGTAGCCGAACAGGTCGGCCACTTTTAGAAGCGACTCTGGTTCGGTTGGCCCGCCCGTCAGCTTGGCAAAGCCGTAACTCGCCACAGACGCCAGCCAGTTGCGTTTGGCCGCAGGGCGGGCATGAACCTCGTTCCAATCGCCAGAGGGTGCGGTGATCCCGCCTTCCCAGGTGATGATGCCGGGGGCAGTGCGGCCCAGCGTATCATCACGTTCGCAATCATACTTGTGTTCTGCCAGCCATTCGGCCGGGAAGGTAACGGTTTTGTCCTCGGGCTGGAACGTGACCTGAAGGTCGCCCGCGACAACTTCGGCGGAACTGACCGAGATGTCAGCAGGGATATCGCCGACGGTGATCAGTCGCTGGCCGTTGCCCGGGGCGCGGGTTTCCGGATCCAGCGCGTTGTCGCGCAACCAGATGGCGTGAAAGCGGGCTTGCGTTCCCGTGTCGAACACGACGGTGACGACCGAGGTGTCATGAGTGGCGGTGCGCAGCATTGGGGCCTCCTGTTCGGCGCGAACTTTGGTTGAGCAGATACGCCGTTCGTGGCATTACGACAATTAATCCTTATTTCGGCTGAGGCTTGGAAAATCTAATGGCTAAGAAAAAGATCGGACTACCGCCACTGGACTGGTTGCGCGTTTTCGAGGCCGCCGGGCGTCTTGGTGGGTTCTCGGCAGCGGCCAAGGAATTTGGGCTGACGCAGGC
This sequence comes from Ruegeria sp. CDSA141, assembly GCF_059612005.1. NCBI lineage: Bacteria > Pseudomonadati > Pseudomonadota > Alphaproteobacteria > Rhodobacterales > Roseobacteraceae > Ruegeria > Ruegeria sp. CDSA141. Next base: position 31,771 of record NZ_JBXWPT010000009.1, on the reverse strand, counting down.
CGCTGTCAGCCAGCGGATCGGTAATCTGGAAGCCTGGCTGGGCCGATCCTTGTTTGTGCGCGAGGCGCGGGGCGTGTCACTGACGGTCGAAGGTGAAAGTTATCTGCCCTTGGTGCAGGACAGCCTTCGTGCGCTGGAGCGCAATACCGAGGACCTGTTTGGCAAATCCCCGCGCGAGCTGCGCGTGGCCGGGTTGTCGTCGAGCATCCACGCATTGGTTCTTCCGGCGCTGACCAGGTTTCAGGAGGTGCAGCCCAAGGTTCGGGTAATGACCGACTCGGTCGCACGCCGGTCGTCTTTGGACGAAGAACGAACCTGGCTGCAAATCCGATATGGTCGGGGCTTGTGGGCCGGGCGCGATTCAGGCTTGATCGCGCATGAGGTCCTTGCTCCCCTTGCGGCACCGGGTGTTGACTGGGGCGCCCCACTGATTGATCTGCGCGGAGAACGCCCCGGTTGGAGAGAGTGGAGCCAGAAGAACGGCCAGCAGGACCTGCCGCCTTCAAAAATCAGCTTCGATTCGATGGAACATGCGATTTCGGCAGCGCGGCGCGGCATGGGAGTGGTTCTGGGATCGGTTCCGTTAGCCTCTGCCGATCTGCAGGAGGGACGGTTGCGCCGACTGGATCTACCCGAATTGCACACCAGAGACGGGTACTGGCTGACGTGGCCTGAAGGCCGGGCGAAGTCCAAGAAACAACGTGCCCTGATCGAAGATTTCCTGAAGGCGCTGCGTGGTTGACCGTTTAGAAGTCGATGGCGATGCCCTTCTTTTCCCAATCACCGTAACGGGCTGGGTCCGGTCCGTCTCGACCACCCAGCTCTTTCGGCAATTCCTGGGCTTGGGCTGTGGCTTTGCGGCGGCGTTCTTCCGCTTCGGCCAGGGCGCGCTGGGCGGCGGGGGGCAAGTCTTTGCGGTCGTCACTCATGACATCGGGTTCCTTTCCGTGCACAGCCTTGATATACGCCCGCGTCCGCCATTGGCAATGCGGGCGCAGGTCACATGAAGGCGGTACCATGTTTAACAGCGCAACAGCAGCACGGCGCAGCGCAATCTATCTTCTGGATCAGGTTCTGGGCGAAGGTCGCCTGCTGGCCGAGTGTCTGGCGGCGGGCGCAGTGGATCGGTTGGAGCCCGAGGACCGCGCGCGCGCTCAGCGCCTGGCTTTGGAAACGCTGCGTGGGCTGGAACGTGCCGACCGCCTGTTGGACAATCACCTGAACCGCACGCCTGCCCTGACGGTCCACAACGCACTGAGACTGGGGGCGGTCGAGCTTTGCAATGGCGAAGCCGCGCATGGCGTTGTCAATTCCATGGTCGAGATCGTCAGCCGTTCGCGCAAGCATAGTCGCCTCAAGGGGTTGGTGAATGCCGTTCTGCGCAAGGTTGCGGCAGAAGGCCCCGAGGCGTGGCCAAAGATGCGCGTTCCGCGTTTGCCGGATTGGTTGCGTGAGCCTCTGATCGCAGCGTGGGGCACGGATGCTGTTACCGGAATGGAGCAGGCACATTTCGCGGGCGCACCACTGGACCTTACCTTGAAACCAAGGGCGGAAGGCCCTTCAGGCGAGATCCTTCCGACCGGGTCGCTGCGTATACACGACGCGGGTCAGGTCTCGACCCTGCCGGGGTACGAAGCAGGTGACTGGTGGGTGCAGGACGCCGCTGCGGCTTTGCCGGTTCGCATTCTGGACCCGAAGGCGGGCGAAAAAGTGCTGGATCTCTGCGCGGCCCCAGGTGGGAAAACGATGCAACTTGCGACCGCAGGGGCTGATGTCACGGCACTGGATGTGTCGGAATCGCGGATGGAACGGGTGCGGGAAAACCTTGCAAGGACCGGCCTGAAGGCGAAGGTCGTTGTTGGCGATGCGCTGGAACACGAGGGCCAGTACGACGCGATCTTGCTGGACGCGCCGTGCTCGGCCACAGGTACGATCCGCAGGCATCCTGACTTGCCGTTTGCCAAGGACGGTTCGGACTTCGGCGGTCTGATCGAGCTCCAGTCGCGCTTGTTGGCCCAGGCGTGGAGTTTGCTGAAACCCGGTGGGCGTCTGGTCTATTGCACCTGCTCCCTGCTGCCGGATGAAGGTGAAGTTCAGGTGGAAGAGGCGTTGGGCATGTATCCTGACATGAGCGCGGATCACGACGCGCTGAGCGTACCCGGTGTTGAAACAGATTGGCTCACTGAAGAAGGCGGCTTGCGATTGCGCCCCGATTATTGGCTGGACCGGGGCGGTATGGATGGGTTCTATATCGCGTGCCTGACCAAATCCGCCTGAGCGCACGCTTTTCGATGACTTGACGATCAGCGCGGTCTATCGTTGGGTCTCAAGCGCCAGCAGAGCGTAAGGGGCAGAGTAACACGCGTCATGTCGAAATCGGACACCATGACCAGCCGGTGCATGCGGTTTCAGAACCGCTTCTATGCGCGCCTGAGCCAGCGGCAGAAGGCGGTCACAGGGTTTGTTGCACAACCGGATCCGCGCTCGGTGGGTTCGTTTGCACGTGGGCGGCAACTGGTTGCCGGAAACCTGTTGTTCGCCGGGTATCTGGTCGAGGCCGAAGATACCGGGCTTTGGGACGTCACCGCCCCCAGCGCCGGCTTTGACGAAGAACGTCATGGTTTTGCCTGGCTGGATGATCTGGCTGCGGTCGGAGACATGCGTGCGCGGGAAAAGGCGCAGCGCTGGGTCTGGGGATGGATCGAGGCGCATGGGCGCGGGCAAGGCCCTGGCTGGGTGCCTGATCTGACCGGACGACGGGTCACGCGCTGGATCAACCAGGCGATTTTTCTGCTGCGAGGGGCGGATGAAAGGCAAAGCAAGCTGTTTTTCCGCTCGCTGGCCCAACAGACATGGTTTCTGTCCAAACGGTGGCAGGCCGCGACCCCGGGTCTGCCTCGGTTCGAGGCGCTGGCTGGACTGGTACAGGCCGGGCTGGCGTTGGAGGGGCTGGAACACATGGCCGACCCGGCCCTGCGCGCCCTGGCCGGAGAATGTGACCGTCAGGTCGACGCGCAGGGCGGCATTCCAACACGCAATCCGGAAGAACTGCTCGAGGTCTTCACATTGCTCAGCTGGACTTCGGCGGCGCTGAACGATCTTGGGCGCGGGACGCCTGCCGCTCAGGCCAATGCGATCAAACGAATCGCTCCGACCCTGCGCAGCCTGCGCCATGCGGATGGGGCGTTGGCGCGGTTCCATGGTGGCGGGCGCGGTGTCGAGGGGCGTCTGGAACAGGCGCTTGCGCAAAGCGGCGTCAAACACAAGGCAGCCACTGCGTTGCCGATGGGCTATGCCCGGCTGGCAGCCGCACGCACCACGGTGATCGTGGATGCCAGCGTGCCGCCGTCGGGGGCGGCCTCCTACAATGCGCATGCTTCTACATTGGCGTTCGAGCTGACCTCGGGGCGGCGTCCGTTGATCGTGAACTGCGGGTCGGGGGCCAGTTTCGGGTTGGAATGGCGCCGCGCCGGACGGGCGACACCGTCGCATTCGACGCTTTGCCTGGATGGGTTCTCAAGCGCCCGGCTGGCCAACCCGGTGCCGGGGCGTGAAGCTCAGGCGCTGGTCGACGCGCCACAGGAGGTGCCCGTTGATTTCGAGGACGCGTTCGAGGGCATCCGCTTTATGGCCGGGCATGATGGATATGCCAAGGTGTTTGGCCTGACCCACGCGCGCACATTCGAATTGCGATTTGACGGTCGGGAACTGACCGTTGAGGATATTCTGCTGACCGCGACCGACAAGGCGAAGCGACAGTTTGACAAGGCGATGGATGCTTCGGGCCTCAATGGCATCGGTTACGACATCCGGTTTCATCTGCATCCTGATGTTGATGCGGCGCTGGATTTGGGCGGGGCGGCGGTGTCGATGGCGCTCAAAAGCGGTGAGATCTGGGTTTTCCGCCATGATGGCGTTGGAAAATTGTCCGTAGAGCCAAGCGTTTATCTTGAAAAAGGGCGTTTAAAGCCACGCGCGACAAAACAGATCGTTCTATCTGGCCGCGCAATGGAGTATGCGACGCGCATCCGGTGGACTCTGAGCAAGGCACAGGACACAGCCTATGCCGTGCGCGATACGCACCGGGACGAGCCAGAATTCGACTGACGCCAAAAGGACCTTTGGACCCATGAACGATCTTCACCCCGTGCGCCGCGCGTTGCTTTCCGTATCCGACAAAACCGGGCTGATCGAGCTGGGCAAGGCGCTGGCCGAGCGCGGAGTCGAGCTGCTGTCGACCGGTGGCACGGCCAAGGCGCTGCGTGATGCAGGGCTCGCGGTGAAGGATGTCAGCGAGATCACTGGCTTCCCCGAGATGATGGATGGTCGGGTCAAGACCCTGCACCCGATGGTGCATGGCGGACTGCTGGCCCTGCGTGACAATGACACCCATGTTGCAGCCATGAACGAACACGGCATCGGTGCAATCGATCTGTTGGTTGTGAACCTTTATCCGTTTGAAGCAACTGTGGCCAAAGGCGCAGGTTACGATGAGTGCGTCGAGAATATCGACATCGGTGGCCCGGCGATGATTCGCGCAGCGGCCAAGAACCATGCGTTTGTGAACGTGGTCGTGGACGTTGAGGATTTCGACAAACTGCTGGACGATATGGATCAGCACGACGGCGCGACATGTCCGAAATTCCGCCGCAAGCTGGCGCAGAAGGCCTATGCCCGCACCGCCGCCTATGACACCGCAGTGTCCAACTGGCTGGCCGACGCGCTGGAGCTTGAGGCCCCCAGGCGTCGCGCGTTTGCCGGTGAATTGAATCAGACCTTGCGCTATGGCGAGAACAGCCATCAGCAAGCCGCGTTCTACACCGACGGCACCAATCGGCCCGGTGTGGCCACCGCTGTTCAGCATCAGGGCAAGGAACTCAGCTACAACAATATCAACGACACCGACGCGGCCTTTGAACTGGTTGCCGAGTTTGACCCCGAGCAGGGTGCCGCCTGCGCCATCATCAAGCACGCCAACCCATGTGGCGTGGCCAAGGGTGCAACCCTGCTTGAGGCTTACAAGGCCGCCTTCGACTGCGATCGCACCTCTGCCTTCGGCGGGATCGTGGCGTTGAATCAACCGTTGGACGCCGAGACCGCGCAGGAGATCACCGGGATTTTCACCGAGGTCGTGATCGCTCCGGGCGCATCGGATGAGGCCAAGGCCATCTTTGCCGCCAAGAAAAACCTGCGCCTCTTGACGACCGAAGCTCTGCCGGATGTGACCGCCGGTGGGAAAACCGTGCGTCAGGTGGCCGGTGGGTTGCTGGTGCAGGACAAGGACAACGGCTTTGTCGGCATGGATGATCTGAAAGTTGTAACCAAGAAGGCCCCGACCGACGAACAGATGCGTGACCTTTTGTTTGCCTGGAAAGTGGCAAAACACGTCAAGTCCAACGCTATAGTCTATGTCAAAGACGGCGCCACCGTGGGCGTCGGCGCGGGCCAGATGAGCCGTGTGGACTCGGCCCTGATCGCCGCCAAGAAAGCCAAACGTATGGCCGACGTGCTGGGCTTGGCGCAACCGCTGACCATCGGCTCGGCCGTTGCGTCGGACGCATTTTTTCCCTTCCCTGACGGCCTGATGGAAGCGGCCGAGGCAGGCGCAACTTGTGTGATCCAGCCCGGTGGGTCCATGCGTGACGATGAAGTCATCGCCGCCGCGGATGAGGCCGGCCTTGCCATGGTCTTTACCGGCATGCGCCATTTCCGTCACTGATGCGGTCACGCCTGCTTCTCTGGGCGGCCCTGGCCGCCTTTGCGATCGACCAGATCAGCAAATACCTGGTCGTTCATGCCATGCGCGTGGCCGAACAGCCCGGTGGTATTGATGTTTTGCCACCGCTGCTGGTGTTCAAATACGGCGAGAACCGGGGCATCAATTTCGGCCTGTTCCAAGGGAACTCGGAGGCCGCGCGCTGGATTCTGATCGGAGTTTCCGTGGCGATCTGTGTTGGCGTGCTTGTCTGGCTCAGCCGTGCAGCCCCCTCAAGACTGATGCTGTTTTGTGGTGGTTTGTTGGTCGGCGGTGCGCTTGCGAATGTGGTGGACCGGGTCCTTTACGGATATGTACTGGATTTCCTGAACATGTCTTGTTGCGGCATCAACAACCCGTTTGTGTTCAACCTAGCAGATGTGTTCATATTTGCGGGTGCCATCGGGCTGGTGCTGTTTGACGGCAAAAAGGCCTCGTGACGCGCGGAATGATATGCGATAAAAGCCCCTGAAACAGGCTGGAGACACCAATGCGGATGCCGCGCGCCCTATTTGTTTTGACTGTTGCTGCTGCGGTTGCGGCGTGTTCGAATCCTGGTCTTCGGGATCTGGCGCCTCCGGGTCCGGGTCCGGATGAGTTTTCGGTGTTGCCTGTAAAACCACTGACTCAGCCTCAGGATTATGCCTTCTTGCCTGCGCCTACTCCGGGTGGCGCAAACCTGACTGATCCGAACCCCAATGCCGATGCTGTGGCTGCATTGGGCGGCAATGCCGCTGCACTAAACCCGAATACGGCTGTGCCGTCCTCGGATGCAGCGCTTGTCACGGCGTCCAGCCGCTATGGTGTTTCCCCCGATGCGCGGCAGGTGGTCGAGGCTGATGACGCCGCGTTCCGCAAACGCCGGGGGCGCTGGACCGGTCTGCGCCTGTTCCCGGTCGACCGCTATAGTCAGGTTTACGAAAAACAATCGATCGATCCGTTCGCGGAAACAGAAGCTGCCCGTCGGGCCGGGATCGAAACCCCATCTTCGCCGCCGGGTGAATAATTCTTAACTTTCCGTCATCGGGCTTGAACCCGGGCCGCGTCACCGTAGTTTGAATACCAGAAACGAAACGGAGGATGCCCTATGGTTCGGGCCCTGGCCTTGTCGGCTGCCCTGATCGCTGCCGCCCCGGTATTTGCCGAGGACGGGAAAGAAGCGGTCACCACATTCACATTGGACAACGGAATGGATGTCGTTGTGGTCGAAGACCGCCGCGCACCAGTCGTACAACACATGGTCTGGTACCGTGCGGGATCCGCAGATGAGCCGATCGGATCGTCAGGTGTGGCGCATTTTCTGGAACACCTTCTGTTCAAAGGCACCGACACGCTGGCCCCGGGTGAGTTTTCGGCCACCGTAGCGGCCAATGGCGGCAACGACAACGCCTTTACCTCGTATGACTACACCGCATATTTTCAGCGTGTCGCTGCCGACAGGCTTGAGCTGATGATGCGGATGGAATCCGATCGGATGCGAAACCTTCGGCTGAATGAAGAGGATATTCTGACCGAACGGGACGTGATTCTTGAGGAACGCAACCAGCGCACCGAAAACAATCCGCGCGCCCTGTTCGGCGAGCAGATGAGTGCGGCTCAGTATCTTAACCACCGCTACGGCGTGCCGATCATCGGCTGGATGCATGAGATGGAGGATCTGGATATGGAGGACGCGCTATCGTTCTACCAGACCCATTATGCACCCAATAACGCCATTCTGGTGGTCACGGGCGATGTTGATCCCGACGAAGTCCGCGCGCTTGCCGATCAGTATTACGGTGTGATTCCCGCCAACCCGGACCTGCCCGAGCGGGTGCGGTCACAGGAACCGCCGCAAACGGCCGAGCGCCGTCTGACCTTCAAGGACCCGCGCGTGGCCCAGCCTTACGTTCAGCGCAGCTATCTGGCACCGGAACGCGATCCGGGCGAACAGGAAAAAGCAGCGGCTCTGTTCTTGCTGGCCGAATTGCTGGGTGGAAGCACCACCTCTTATCTGAACGAAAAGTTGCAGTTTGATCAGCAGAAGGTTGTTTATGCCGGAGCGTTCTATCGTGGTGTTTCGCTGGATGACACGACATTTGATCTTATTGTCGTTCCGGCCGAAGGTGTATCCTTGCAAGAAGCCGAAGACGAAATGGATCAGGCCGTGGCTGATTTCATTGCTGAAGGTGTGAACGAAGACGATCTTGGCCGCATCAAGATGCAGTTGCGCGCGGCCCAGACCTATGCGCGCGACAATGTGGACGGCATCGGCAACCGCTATGGCCGGGCCCTGACCAGCGGTCTGACGGTCGAAGATGTGCAGGCCTGGCCCGAGATCCTTCAGGCCGTGACCGGGGATGAGATCATCGCCGCAGCCCGCGAAGTTCTGCAACCCGAGGCGTCGGTCACCGGCTGGCTGATGCGCGATGACGAGGTGACGCAATGAAACGGTTTATTGCAACGCTGATTGCCTGTCTGGTCGCCCTGCCGGCTTTGGCCGAGATCGAGATAGAAGAAGTGACCTCGCCTGGTGGCATCAAAGCCTGGCTGGTCGAGGATCATTCCATCCCATTTGCCGCGCTGGAACTGCGATTCCGTGGTGGCACATCGTTGGATGACCCTGACAAACGCGGCGCGGTCTACCTTATGAGCGGGCTGATCGAAGAAGGTGCGAGCGACATGGATGCGCGGACCTATGCCCGTGAGCTGGAGGCTCTGGCCGCCTCATTCCGATACAATGCCGGCGACGATTCAGTTTCGATTTCCGCGCGTTTTCTGTCCGAAAACCGGGATGAAGTGGTCGATTTGCTGCGCACAACGATCCACGAGCCGCGTTTTGATCAGGATGCGGTTGACCGGGTGCGCGCACAGATTCTGTCGGGTCTGCGCTCGGACCAGACTGACCCGAACGAAATCGCCGGGCACAATTTTGCGCAGATGGCCTATGGAGATCACCCCTACGGATCTGAAGGGAAAGGCACCATTGAAAGCGTCTCGGCCCTGACGCGTGACGACGTGGTCGCGGCTTATGAAGGCGTCTTTGCCAAGGATCGCCTGTACGTGGCGGCCGTCGGCGATATCACGGCAGAGGAACTGGGTTTCCTGCTTGATACCCTGCTCGGCGACTTGTCGGACACCGGAAAGCCCATCCCCGGCAAGGCTGATGTCAACATTTCCGGCGGCGTCAGTGTTGTCGAATTCGACACGCCTCAGTCCGTGGCCTTGTTTGGTCAAGCAGGGATTGATCGGGACGATCCGGATTTCTTTGCAGCTTTCGTTCTAAACCACATTCTTGGCGGTGGCGGGTTTGAAAGCCGACTGATGCAGGAGGTGCGCGAAAAGCGCGGACTTACCTATGGGGTCGGGACTTATCTGGTGCCCAAGGATCTGGCCTCGGTCTACCTTGGATCCGTGTCCTCTGCCAATGACCGTATCGCCGAAGCCATCGACGTAATTCGCGATGAATGGGCGCGCGCGGCCACTGAGGGTGTGACGCAAGAGGAACTTGATGACGCCAAGACCTATCTGACCGGCGCCTATCCGCTGCGGTTTGACGGCAACGGACAGATTGCCGGGATCATGGTTGGGATGCAGATGGAAGGTCTGCCGATCGACTATATCGCCACCCGGAATGACAAGGTGAACGCGGTGACATTGGAAGATGTAAACCGGGTCGCCGCCGAACTGCTCGACCCGGATGGTTTGCACTTTGTTGTCGTTGGCAAGCCGGTTGGCATGGAAACAACGAACTGAACCTGTGGGGGTAAGCTGCGGCTTACCCCTTTTTCATGCTCCGCAGCATCTGCCCCATCATCTGGCCGAACTTGCCTGAGCCACGCTGATACAGCGCTCCGTCAACAGCCAGAACCGTACCACTGATGTAACTCGCCATGTCCGAGCTGAGGAACAGGCAAGCGTTGGCCACGTCCTGCGGCCGGCCCCAACGGCCCAGCGGCACGTCGCGGCGCAAGGCCTCACCAGCATCGGGAGTCGGGGCAAGGCGCTTGGCGCCTTCCGTGCCTTCGATGAAGCCCGGCACGACCGAGTTCACGCGAATGCCCTCCACACCCCATTCCATCGAGAGTGTGCGTGTAATCTGGTCGACACCTGCCTTGGCGGCGCAGACATGTGCCTGACCCTCATAGGGTAGATAGGATTGCGGGGCCGAGATGTTGATGATGCTTGCACCCGGGCGCTTAAGGTATGGATATGCCCCCTTCACCACGTGGATCGTGCCCATCAGGTCGATATCGATCACTGTCTTGAACGCGTTGACTGACATTTCAGCAGCCAATGCCGGAAAATTGCCCGCCGCACCCGAGATCAGCACATCGAAATCACCAAATGCGTCGTGGAACTGCTTGAGACCCGCCGCCACCGCATCAGGGTCACGCACATCAAACGCCGCCCCGATCGCATCCTGTGCACCAGCGGCTTTCAGCGCGGCAACGGTGTCATCGACCTTTTCCTGCGACCGACTGGCAACGGCCAGTTTGGCACCTGCGGCCGCGAAAGCCTCGGCAATGCCGCGGTTGATACCGCTGGTTCCGCCGATGACGATGACGGTTTTTCCCGAAAAATCCATATAGGCCTCCCTAGGCGGGGAGCCCTACTCGCCGTAGGGCACCCAGATGTTTTTCACTTCGGTCGAAGCCTGAAGGAAGCGGCGGGAATGGTCCATGCCCCAATCAAATGCCGTCGCGTTATTGACCCATGTCCGTTTCAGGTTCCCGGCAGAGACGACCTCGATCTCCTTCGACAGGTCGGTGGACGAGAACGACCAGACCGCATCCACATTCAGGTGCGAGGCCAGCGGTTTCGCCAGCTCTGCATGGCTGCCGGTCAGGATGTTGACCACACCCGCAGGCACGTCAGAGGTCTCGAGGATCTGGTAGAAGTCCGTCGCGGCCAGAGGGTATGGCTCGGACGTCACCAGAACTGTCCGGTTGCCCATCGCAATCGCAGGCGCCATGGCCGAGACCAGACCCAGCAGCGGCGCCTCGTCCGCACAGAGCGCGCCGATCACGCCCACCGGTTCCTTCATCGCAATCGCCACGCCCCGGATCGGAACGCCATGCACCTGACCGTCATACTTGTCGGCCCAGGCAGCGGCGGTGAACAGGCGCTGGATCGCGGCGTCGACCTCTTTCGCGCCGTCCTTGCGGCCGGTCATCGCGTCGATGCGCCCGACGAATTCATCCGCGCGGGCCGAGAGGTTCTCGCCGATATAGTACAGGATCTGCGCCCGCAGATGGCCGGTGGTCTTGGACCAGCCCTTGGCCCCCGCCGCGGCCTCTACCGCGTTTCGGACGTCCTTTCGGTTGGCAAGGCCCACGTGGCCCAGCAGCCCCGCCTTACCCCAGACCGGCTTCGAATAGCCGCTGTCAGGCCGCGCCTGCTTGCCTCCGACATACATCTTGGCCGTGCGGTCGATCGGATCTACCGGCGCACCTTCGCCGGTGACTGCTTCGACCTTCGCCAGCGGTTTTGCCTTGCCTTTGGGCTTGGTGTACGCGGCCAGTCCTTCCCAGCCTCCTTCTCGACCAAAGCCGCTTTCGCGTACACCGCCAAACCCGGCGGCTGCGTCGAACAGGTTGGTGGCGTTTACCCAAACCACGCCCGCGACCAGCTTGGGAGCGATGTCCAGCGCAAGGTTCACGTTCTCGGTCCAGACCGTCGCGGCCAGCCCGTAACGGGTGTTGTTGGCCAGTTCGACTGCCTCTTCCGGGGTGCGGAAGGTGGACGAGACCAGAACCGGGCCAAAGATCTCCTCCTGCATCAGAGGGTCCGAGGTCTCCAGGCCCGAGATCAAAGTCGGCGGATAGTAACACCCGTTCGCAGGTAAATCACACGCGGCCTGGTGAACGTGACCAGCAGTGTTGCTTTCGACCATGCCTTTGATGGTCTGCAACTGAACCGGGTCGACCACGGCGCCCACGTCGATGCATTTGTCCAGAGGATTGCCGACGCGCAGCTTGTCCATCCGGGCACGCAGCTTGTCATGGAAACGGTCGGCGATGCCTTCCTGCACCAGCAGGCGCGAGCCCGCACAGCAGACCTGACCCTGATTGAACCAGATCGCATCGACCAGACCTTCGATGGCTGAATCAATATCGGCGTCGTCAAAGACGATATAGGGCGACTTGCCGCCCAGCTCGAGCGTCAGGGACTTGCCGGAACCGGCGGTGGCCTCGCGGATGCGGCGGCCCACTTCGGTCGAACCGGTAAAGGCGATCTTGTCCACGTCCGCGTTCACGATCATCTCGCCCACTGCGCCGTCGCCTGTCACGATGTTGACCACGCCCTTGGGCAGACCGGCCTGCTGGCAGATATCGGCAAACAGCAGCGCGGTCAGCGAAGTGTATTCCGCCGGTTTCAGAACAACCGTATTGCCCATCGCCAGTGCAGGCGCGATCTTCCACGCCAGCATCAGCAATGGAAAGTTCCACGGGATGATCTGGCCGCACACACCCAGTGCCTCAGCGTCGGGCAGCTCGCTTTCCATCAGTTGGGCCATGCCCGCATGAAAATAGAAATGCCGCTGCGCCAGAGGGATGTCGATGTCACGCGATTCACGGATCGGCTTGCCGTTGTCGAGGCTTTCCAGCACGGCAAACAGGCGCGAATGCTTCTGCAACAGGCGCGCGATGGCGTAGAGGTATCGCGCACGGCCCGCGCCACCCAGTTTTTCCCACTTGGTTTGCGCTTTGCGCGCGGCGGTCACGGCAGCGTCCACGTCTGCCTGTTTCGCTTGCGTCAGCTTGGCCAGAACCTCTCCGGTCGCCGGGTTGCGGCTTTCGAACCCCTTGCCGGGTTTGGTGAAGATACCATCGATATAGTGTCCAAACTTGTCGCCCTGATCGACCAGCCAGGCCAACGCCTCGGCAGCGCTTTCGGGGGCGGGTCCGTATTCCATGGTTTCGAAAATCTCTTTGACTGTCATAGTTCTTGTCCTTTTCCGGGGCTTCGCCCGTTCAGCGCTGAAATCGTTCCACCGGAACGAGTTCCGGGCGCGCCTCACCCCATGGAGTGACGGTAACCGGCGGAGTAAGCGCCTGTCACATAGTGTTCCAACTGCCGCTCGATATCGCCCAACAGCGACGAGGCGCCAAAGCGGAACAGGTCGGGTTGCAGCCAGCGGTCGCCAAGCTCGTCCTTGATCAGCGACAGGTAGACCAGCGCGTCCTTGGCCTTGGAAATCCCGCCCGCAGGCTTGTAGCCTACGCGATAGCCGGTGCGGTCGTAATAGTCACGGATCGCCCGGATCATCACCAGCGACACCGGCAGGGTGGCGTTGACGCTTTCCTTGCCGGTCGAAGTCTTGATGAAATCCGCCCCCGCCATCATGCAGACCAGCGAGGCGCGCGCGACATTACGCAGGCTGCCCAGTTCGCCGGTGGCTAGGATGGCTTTGACATGCGCATCACCGCAGGCCACACGGAAGGCCTTCATCTCATCGTACAACGCCTGCCAGTCGCCCGACAGCACATGCCGGCGCGAGATCACGATATCGATTTCCTCGGCCCCGGCTTTCACGCTCTCTTCAATCTCGGCCACGCGCAGGTGGAAGGGGGACAGGCCCGCCGGAAAGCCGGTCGAAACGGCTGCGACAGGAATTCCGGTGCCTGCCAGGGCATCCACGGCGGGTTCGATCATGTCGTGATAGACACAGACCGCCCCGGTGGTGATCGGTGGCATATCCAGCGCTTGCAGCACTGAAGGGGCAACAGGTTGCCGTGCCTTGGCACACAGGCGGCGCACGCGACCCACGGTATCATCGCCTGACAAGGTGGTCAGGTCGATCATCGTGATCGCCTTCAGCAGCCAGGCTGCCTGATATTCCTTTTTGACCGACCGGCGGCCCGGCAGGGTCGCGGCGCGGCGCTCGATAGCCGAGGTATTGGCCTGAACGGCGCGCACCCAGTCCAGATCCAGATCCATGCCAGGGTTCCGGGATTCGGTCACTTGCGGCAGATGCGCGGTGCGCACGGGGCTTTCTGAGCTCTGCGTATCCATTGTCACGTCCTTTGGGAGGTTTGCGACAAAATCGCACGGGAGACCGGGGAATGGAAGATGTAGACGGGCAATGATTGGAAAAATTTTGACCAAATGGACAAAAATAACGACTTTCTTGCGAATAACTCGCATTAGCGTTGACTTACTTGCGAATGGTTCTCATATTCAGTTCAACAGGAAGCAAAAGCTGAGGTCGAAGATGATTCGCCGGAATTTTCTTGCAGTATTGGCGCTGGCCGTATCCCTGCCAGTCACAGCCTGGGCCGATGCACCCCTCAAGGTGGTGGCCACGACGGGCATGATTGCCGACGCGGCACGTCAGGTCGGCGGTGATCAGGTTGACGTCAGGGGATTGATGGGTCCCGGCGTCGACCCGCATGCCTATCGCCAGACCCGCAGCGATATCGTGGCGATGACGCGTGCGGATCTGATCCTGTGGCATGGCCTGTACCTCGAAGCACAGATGGAAGATTTCTTCCATGACCTTGATCGCAAGCGAACCGTGGTTGCAGTTGCCGAAGGAATGGATAAGTCGAAGCTGCGCGCGCATGACGATTATGCGGACAAATATGATCCGCATGTTTGGATGACGCCCGAGTTGTGGCGGGACGTAGTGCTTGAAGTGCAAGCAGCCCTCACCGAGGTACGTCCTGAAGCGGCCGAGGTTTTTGCGGCGAACGCGCAGGCACACCTGGCAGATATCGATCGTCTGACAGCCTATGCGGACAAAGCTCTGGCGTCTGTTCCGGACAACAACAAGGTTCTTGTCACCGCCCATGATGCCTTTGGGTATTTCGGTGAAAGCTTCGGGTTCGAGGTTCTGGGAATTCAGGGCATCTCAACCCAGTCCGAGGCTGGCCTGAACCGGATTGGTGAACTGGTCGATCTGCTGGTTGACCGGAAGATCACGGCTGTTTTCGTCGAAAGCTCGGTCTCGGATCGTTCAATCCGCGCGCTGATCGAGGGCGCGGCTGCCAAGGGACATGAGGTGCACGTGGGGGGCGAACTGTTCTCGGACGCCATGGGTGAAGAAGGAACCTATGAAGGCACTTATGTTGGAATGCTGGATCACAACATTACGGTCATTGCCAGTGCTTTGGGTGGTGATGTGCCGGATCGTGGAATGGACGGAAAACTGTCGGCGGGGTTTTGATCGATGCTGGATCTGATTAGCGACGAAGGTATGACCGTTGACGACAACGGGTTGGTCGACAGCCCCCTTGCCCTGCGCGGCCTGACGGTCTCGTACGGGCAGAAACCTGCGGTGTTTTCAGTCGACATGACCGTACGGCCCGGGGCGATGACCGCGATCATCGGACCGAACGGAGCCGGGAAGTCCACATTGCTCAAGGCGGCGCTTGGCATCGTTTCCCCCCTGTCAGGTCAGGTGACCGTGTTTGGCCAGCCATTGGACACGCAGCGCGCACGCATTGCCTATGTACCTCAGCGCGCCAGCGTGGATTGGGATTTTCCAACGCGCGTCATCGACGTGGTTCTGATGGGCCTGTCGCGCGAACTTGGCTTGCTGGGCCGTGTGCGTGCCCGCCACAAGGCGTGCGCGATGGATTGTTTGCACCGTGTTGGAATGCGGGATTTCGCGGATCGCCAGATCGGGCAGTTGTCCGGCGGGCAGCAACAACGCGTGTTTCTGGCGCGCGCGCTGGCGCAAGGCGCTGATCTGTACCTTCTGGACGAACCTTTCGCAGGCGTGGATGCGGCCACCGAGAAAGCTATTATCTCGGTGCTGAAATCCCTGAAAGAGTCGGGCAAGACGGTTGTCGTGGTGCATCACGACCTGGCGACCGTGACCGACTATTTCGACCACGTCTTCCTGATCAATACACGTAAGGTGGCCGAGGGACCGGTGGCCGAGGCCTTCACGGCGGAAACATTGCAATCAGCATATGGCGGTCGACTGGCAACCGCGCAGATCGATCAGATATCGCGCGCGCTGGGGTAACGCATGCTTTGGGATGCTCTGACTCTTCAACTTGGTTACAACGCCACGCTGGTTGCCATCGGTGCAACCTTGCTGGGTGTTTCAGCTGGTGTGACGGGGACGTTTCTGTTCTTGCGCAAGCGCGCTTTGGTCAGTGATGCAATCAGCCACGCGACCCTGCCAGGCGTCTGTCTGGCTTTCATGGTGTTGGTCGCGCTGGGAGGGGACGGGCGCAACCTGCTGGGCCTGTTGGCAGGATCGGCCATCTCGGCCTGGATCGGCCTTCTCTGCATGAACTGGCTGACGCGTCACACGCGTTTGGCCGAGGACGCCGCCATAGGAGCGGTCCTGTCGGTTTTCTTCGGCTTTGGCATCGTGTTGCTGACTGTCATACAGACGATGGGCGTAGGCCGTCAGGCCGGATTGGAAGGCTTTCTGCTAGGGTCCACTGCCGGGATGCTCTGGGCTGATGCAATGATCATTGCAATCGGGGGGGCGGCGACGCTGCTGATGGTCATGATCATTCGTCGCCCAATGATTCTTGTCGCCTTCGATCCCGAGTTTGCTGCGGCCCGCGGGTTGCCGGTGCACAGAATTGATCTGGCCATGATGGGTTTGGTCATGGCTGTCACAGTGGTTGGCCTTAAAATCGTGGGTTTGATTCTGATCGTGGCTTTGCTGATCATTCCCGCCGTGACCGCGCGGTTCTGGTCCGAACGCTCGGACCATGTTGTTCTTCTTGCCGGAGTTGCTGGCGGGCTGGCCGGTTACATTGGCGCGGCCATTTCGGCCTCGGCGCCAAACCTGCCGACAGGGCCGATCATCGTTCTGGTCAGCTTTGCCTTCTTTGTCGTGTCTTTGTTTTTTGCACCGATACGTGGCGTTTTGGCTGCGGTGTTACGTCATCTGCGCTTCCAGCGTCGGGTGCATATTCGTCAGGGTCTTTTGGCCTTGGCGCAAGGGCAAAAGATTTACGAGCCCCTGACCCTGCGCTTGCTGCGCCGCGCTGGGCTGGTGCGCGCGGACGGCGTTGCGACCGACATCGGCAAAGCCCGCGCGGCCAAGGCGTTGCGGGACGAAAAGCGTTGGGAAATCGTGCGCGCAGATCAGGCGCATGAGGCGACAGCCGCGCTTTATGATGGGTTACGGGACATCGAAACCGTCCTGACCCGCGATCAGATCGCCGAGATAGACCACCGCATCGGCGGGCCAATGGGGGTGCCGGTATGAGTGGTGAAGAATTCGTCCCCCTGTCTCTGACGCCGTTGTTGATCGGTACATTCGCGGCCATTGCCTGCGCATTACCTGGCAATTTTCTGGTGTTGCGCAAACAGGCATTGATCGGAGACGCGATCAGCCATGTGGTGCTGCCGGGAATTGTTGTGGCGTTTCTGATCACAGGGACGATATCGACCTGGCCGATGATGCTGGGCGCGGCAGGCGCTGCCGTTGTGGCCGTGGTGCTGATCGAAGCCATTCGCCGATTGGGTCAGATCGAACCCGGGGCCGCCATGGGCGTGGTCTTTACCACCATGTTCGCCGCGGGCGTCCTGTTGCTTGAGCAGACGGATACGTCGACGGTGCATCTGGATGTGGAACATGCGCTTTACGGCAATCTCGAAAGCCTGATCTGGCTGGACGCCACCGGATGGTCGTCCTTGCTGGACACAGAGGCGCTGTCCGGGTTGCCCCCGGAATTACCCCGCATTGCGCTGACACTGGTCGGTGTATCTTTGTTCACATGGCTTTTCTGGCGGCCGCTGAAGATCTCTACCTTCGATGAAGGCTTTGCTCGGACCATTGGCATTCGCACCGGCGTTCTGGGCATGGCACTGGTTATCACCGCGGCAATTGCGGCGGTGGCGGCTTTTGACGCGGTGGGCTCGATCATCGTGATCGCCATGTTCATCTGCCCGCCCGCCGCGGCACGGATGTTGACCAACCGGCTGGAAGCGCAGATTGCCTGGAGCGTTGTGTTCGCCATTGCCGCGGCGGTGTCGGGCTATGTATTTGCAGGCTATGGCCCGCTGTGGCTGGGTGGTGCGGATGCCGTCAGCGCGTCGGGTATGATCGCCACGATGTCAGGCCTGATTCTCGCTTTGGCAGCGATGTTCGGCCCCTGCCGGGCTCGGATCGGCGCTCACATGTCTGTCTGATCGGGCATTTTCCCGCCACACTTGCCCATACGCCATCGGCCAAACTCTGCCCAGAAACTGAGCGGGAAAATCTTAAGCAGATTTTCCAACACGTGCATGATACATCCTGCCCCATTAATTAGCTGAAACACACCACTCACTTGGCACGTCCGGGTGATCCGGAATGAGGACTCGTTCGCGGACACCCGGGCGCCCCCTCCCTTCAAAACGTACTGTTCAAACCGGTGGCAGAATCGTGCGCGATTATGCTAGGTCTAGGGGTATGCCCCAAGCAAACCCCAATATCGGCGAAAAACGCCCCGTGATTAAGCAGCTCGATGATGCCGCAATCAACCGCATCGCGGCTGGTGAGGTGGTGGAACGACCGGCCTCGGCGGTCAAGGAACTGGTCGAGAACGCAATCGATGCAGGGGCCACCCGGATTGCCATCGATGTTGCCGATGGTGGCAAGACCCTGATCCGTGTCACGGATGATGGGTGCGGTATCTCGGCGGAAGATCTTCCGCTGGCCTTGTCCCGCCATGCCACGTCAAAGATTGACGGGTCGGACCTGCTGAACATCCACACTTTCGGCTTTCGGGGCGAGGCTCTGCCGTCCTTGGGGGCCGTCGGGCGTCTGACCATAACCAGCCGCGTTCCCGGCGCGGATGCGGCGCAGGTGCACGTCGCGGGTGGCAAAATGGATGCGGTCAAACCCGCCGCACTGCGCACGGGGACTGTGGTCGAACTGCGCGATCTGTTCTACGCCACACCGGCCCGCCTGAAATTCATGCGCACCGACCGGGCCGAGGGGCAGGCAATCACCGACATAGTGAAACGGCTGGCCATGGCCGAACCTTCCGTGACATTTACCTTGCGAGATGTGTCCGGTGGCGGAGAGGGTCGCGTGACTTTTCGCGCAGATCGCGAGAACGGAGACCTGTTTGATGCGCTCCACGCCCGACTGGCCCGCGTGATCGGGCGCGAATTTGCAGAAAACTCCTTGCAGATTGATGCCACACGTGAAGGCATCCGTCTTTACGGCTACGCCGCCCTGCCGACCTATTCGCGGGGCGCAGCCGTGGCACAGTACCTTTTCGTCAACGGACGCCCCGTGCGCGACAAGATGCTGACCGGCGCGCTGCGGGCGGCTTATTTCGATTTCCTGAGCCGCGACCGCCACCCGGCTGCGGCTTTGTTCATCGACTGCGACCCCACGCTGGTTGACGTGAACGTCCACCCTGCCAAATCCGAGGTCCGGTTCCGAGATCCCGGTATTGCGCGGGGACTGATCGTTTCCAGCCTGCGCCATGCTTTGGCGGAAGCCGGGCACAGGGCATCCTCGACCGTCGCGAATGCGACGCTGGGCGCAATGCGGCCGGAACCGGCACAGCCGGCACCTGCGCGGGTTTATCAGATGGATCGCCCGTCGCCTGCCGCGCGCACGGAGGCGTTTCGTCCGCAGGCTCCGGGATTTGCCGAACTGGCCAACGACTACAGTGGCAGCATTGTCGAGCCGACTCCGATTGCACAGGTCGCCGAGATTCAGGAGCAACCTCAGGCGCAGGATCTGCCGCTTGGTGCAGCCCGCGGACAGGTGCATGAGAATTACATCATTGCTCAGACCGCCGATGGCATGGTGATCGTTGATCAACATGCTGCACATGAACGGCTGGTTTATGAAAAGCTGAAAACGCAGATGGCCGAGAATGGCGTCGCGGCGCAGGCCCTGCTGATTCCGGAAATCGTGGAATTGTCCGAAGGGGATTGCGCCCGCCTGATGGCCGTCGCAGATGATTTGACGCGCTTTGGCTTAACCATCGAACCCTTCGGTGGAAGCGCCATTGCCGTACGCGAAACCCCTGCCATTCTGGGCGAAGTCGATGCGAGGGCGATGATCCTCGATATCCTGGATGAACTCGCGGATCAGGGTGAAAGTCAGATGGTGCAGTCAAGGATCGAGGCGATCCTCAGCCGTGTGGCCTGCCATGGGTCGATCCGATCCGGTCGTCGGATGCGGGCCGAAGAAATGAATGCCCTGCTGCGCGAGATGGAGGCGACGCCGCATTCCGGCCAGTGCAACCATGGGCGACCAACCTATGTGGAACTTAAACTCAGCGATATCGAACGCCTGTTCGGGCGCAGTTGATCTGGTTTCAAACATGGCTTAACAAGATAGAAACAAAACGAGAACAACCTGAACCCCATGATCCAGATTGCAGGCACTGAGATGGCGTTGAATGATCCCGTGATACTGACCGTGGGTGGCGTGGTAGCGTTGATTCTGCTGCTGCTGTTCCTGTCGTTGCGGGCGGCCAACCGCTCGGCCCGGATGGCGGAACCTCTGGCGCGGCAGATGGCGCATCTGGGTCAGCACGTCCAGCAACTGGGCCAGGGACAGGAACAGTTGCGCGGCGGCCTTCAGCATGTCTCGGACACTCAGGCCAACGCGCAGATGCAGGTGATTCAGACGGTCGAGGCGCGTTTGGCTTCGGTCCAGCAACAGATGAATGACCGGCTGGCGGATAATGCAATGAAATCGGCGCGTGCGCTGGCCGAGATGCAGGAACGGATGAAAGAGACGTTGCATGGCTCGTCGAAACAGACGGCGACCTCGCTGACCCAATTGCAGGAACGTCTGGCCGCCATCGACAAGGCGCAGGACAATATAACCAAACTGTCGGGCGATGTGCTGTCTTTGCAGGATATCCTGTCGAACAAACAGAGGCGCGGGATGTTCGGGGAAATCCAGCTGAACGATATCGTGTCCAAGGCGCTGCCCGCTGACAGTTATTCGCTGCAGGCCACATTGTCGAACGGCAGGCGGGCGGATTGCCTGATTCACCTGCCGAACCCGCCGGGACCGATCGTGATCGACGCAAAATTCCCTTTGGAGGATTTCGAGGCGCTGGCCGCTGCGCAGACGAAGGCGGATGTCGATAGATGCCTTCGGGCCTTCGGCGCAGCGGTGAAAGTGCATATCAATGCGATTTCCGAGAAGTACATCCTGGATGGGGAAACCGCGGACGGTGCTTTGATGTTCGTGCCGTCCGAAGCGATTTATGCCGAGCTGCACGCCCGTCTTCCCGACGTTGTACGCGAGGGGTTCGCCGCGCGGGTCTGGATCGTGTCCCCGACCACGTGCATGGCCACGCTGAATACCATGCGGGCGATCCTGAAAGATGCGCGTATGCGCGAACAGGCCGGTGCAATACGCAAAGAGTTGGGGCTGCTGCATAAGGATGTGGACCGCCTGGGTGATCGCGTCTCGAACCTGGATCGTCATTTCGGGCAGGCGGCCAAGGATATCTCAGAGATCAAGATCAGCGCCGAAAAGGCAGGCCGCCGTGCGCAGCGTCTGGACAATTTCGATTTTGAAGAAATCGAGACGAAGGCCGAAACTGACGTTGTGCCCCTTGCGAGACACGAAGGTTGAAATCTATTGGATGGACAGGTCCAGATTGTACCCTACGGTTTTACCGGTGTCCCTGTCATTACCCATCAGATAGACGCGGATCATATAGTCTCCATCTTCGGGCAGATTGATCCGGGCGGTGTTGCCGTCGATCGATCCGTTATAGATCGCGACACCGTCGCTGCCTGGCGGCAGGATGTTGAAATAGATCACGCCGTTACCATTGGTATCGCTGACCTGAAGATCGGCAAACATCTCCTGCCCGGTTTTGGCGCCAAGCGTATAGTCGAAGTACTCATCTCCTGAGATGGTCCCACTGACCATGGTTCCATAATTGCCGGGCTGAAACTGAACCTCGGCCGACATTTGGGCCGAGACGACGGGCGCGACTGCAACGAGAAGGACGGATACAAGAAGTCTTCCGAACATGATCATTCCTTTCAAAACACGCCTTGCGCGGGGATCGCAGGCAAATTCAGATGCGCAGAAAGGGCTGGAACAGGCGCGGCATCAGCTTGTTGAACTTCAACGGTGCATCCGTAACCGCCAGACAAATGCAATCTTCCGAAATGTCCGCCAAAGGTGTGTGTTCCAAATCCTCGTCTGCGATCTCGACGTCGCCACGGGCGAAGTGATCCACTTCGTCTGAGAAAGCGCCCTGAAGCACCATCGTCAGTTCCATTCCATGATGCCCGTGATCAGGAACGGCAGCACCGGCTGGAATGAGCAGCAAGCGGGCCGTCGCATCCTTTGTTGTCGGCAGGATGACTTGCTTTACGCCCATGCCGACGGGTCTCCAGCGGATATCAGAGACAGTCCCGCCCACATAGTCCTGCAAGGGCGCCGGCAACACTGGGCAATTCGGACGCACAGGTTTCGCCGCTGGTGGGCCTTTGGCGATTAATGCCATTGTCGCGGCCAGAGATGTATCACTCATGGCGATTGATTCTGTCTGTTCCTCCAGAACATGCCCACCTACGGCGTCATAACTCCCGGCCCGCGCACGGCAATGGTCGCACAGAGACAGATGCGTCGCGACCATCAGGTCGAAGGCTTCGGGCAGACTTCCTGCGGCATATGCCATCAACAGGTCATCTGTCAGGTGATGTTTGATCGACTTACTCATGTTACCCATCTCAGTTCATCGCATGGCGCAAGCGGTCCAGCGCCAGCCTAATTCGTGATTTGATCGTTCCCAGCGGCAAGCCGGTCTGTGACGCGATTTCCCGATGGCTCAGATCACCGAAATACGCCTTTTCGATCAGTTCTCTCTGCGCGTCCGGCAACGCCTTCAAAGCGGTGCGCAGCTGCGCGGTTTCCTGTTGCAGCGCGATGACATCGTCCTGCTCAGGCTCGGCCTCGGGACCCCACCACAGATCTTCGGGTTCGGGACGGCGTTGCTTGCGCAGAACGTCAATGCGCTTGTTCCGAGCGATGGTGAACACCCAGGTGGCCACCGTTGCCCGCGTTGGGTCAAACAGATGGGACTTGCGCCATAAGGTCGCCATCACCTCTTGGGCGCACTCTTCCGCCATCGCGGCGTCTGACCCTGACTTCATCAGGAACGCCTTGATGCGCGGCGCGAAATGCTGGAACAGCTCGGCAAATGCCGCCTGATCCTGCTCGTCGCGGATGCGCCTGACGTGATCCACCCATTCGGTTCTGGTCTCGCGCCTGCCGTTGGTTCCGTTCACCCGTCCACCCTTGATGCGTTTCTTTTCGCGCCGAGGCTGAAGGGCGGCCGGTTGAGCCGCAGGTTCGTCCAAGGTCACGGTATCGATCTCGGTAAACATAACCTCAATACGGCGCGTTACCCAAGCCGGATCACTTTATAGGGACATTATGATCCAATTTGTGCAAATTTCCGTATCAAGGTTATCGGCATCTGAAGAAATTCAGTGCAGTTAAAGGTGTTTACGAGAAGGCCGGAAAGCAACGGATGACGCAGGAAATAGACCTTATCGCGGGCCACACCTACCACGGGCGCAAGGGCGCGATCGAAAACGCGTTTCGTTACTCGGTCGACTACATTCTGCTGGATCCCGAAGCAGCACAGAACACGCCCTTGCTGTTTTCGGTTGATCGCGCGAATGTCACGAACTGGCGCACCAGAGATCATGGAGGAGAGCCAGGTCGGGGCGAAGGCGCGCTTTGGCTGCGTGCGCGGTTTGATGAGATGTCGGTACAACAACCGGCGCGCTTCGAGTTGCTGACCCAACCCCGCGTTTTTGGGCACGTCTTCAATCCCGTCAGTTTTTGGTTCTGTTTTGACGACAGTGACCATCTTTATGCCGTGGTCGCCGAAGTCACCAATACTTATGGCACCCGCCATAGCTACCTGTGTCACAAACCCGATTTCTCGGCCATCGAACCGACTGACAGGGTGGTGGCGGACAAGCTGATGCATGTCTCACCGTTTCAGAAGATCGAAGGCAGTTATACGTTCCGCTTTGACTATCGCCCGGATCGGGTCGGCGTCTGGATCGACTATGGCCGCGCTGGTGGTGGGCTGATCGCGACGCTGACCGGACCGCGGCAGCCCCTGACCAACCGGGTGATCCTGTGGTCCTTGCTGCGGCGACCATTTGGCGCCCGGAGAACCTTTGCACTGATCGTCTGGCAGGCTTTCAGGCTGTGGTTGAAAAAAGCAACCTTTCGCCCGTTTCGCAGGCAACCGGTACCGGACCAGCCGGTTTCACGGGCGCGGCACTAGGGCCGTTGTTTGCGTAAGATCAAAGACTCGGGTGGTGTTCGGTGATTGTGATGGCATGACAACCGCGAACACGAGGAACATGATCCATGTTGGAAATATCGGCAAGAAAGGTCGCTCAGATAGCCATGATGGGGCGCGAGCTAAACCGGGCAGAAGGTGAAATGCGCGCCTTTATCGAACGTATGAGCGAAGACGAGCAAGCCGAACTGGTTGCCATCATGTGGATCGGCCGCGAGAGTTTTTTCGCCGAAGATCTGGCCGAAGCGATTGCCACTGCCAAGGCTGAGGCCTCAACCCCCTGCGCCGACTACCTGATCGGTACTCCGCACATGTCCGATCATCTTGAGAATGGTTTGGATGCGCTGGGGATATCGGCCGAGGACGTCGAAAATGATCTGATGTAGACGGGACCCAAGGTCATGAAGCAATCTAAACCGATAGTTCGCCCCTAGACCAAGCCACCGGCGTTCAAGAAATGGCATATGCTCTCAAATTGAGTTAGTTTACAACCTACGAACAGGGTGGGTTTTGGATTTAGGGGCAGGAACTTGCGACGTATGACACGGCTTTTCGGGTTCTTTGTCTCGATTTTTTTGGGGACTACGAGCGTCCGACCTGTGGAGGCATGCAGCATCTGTCTAACTTTGCCGGAGTTTACGCTTGCTGACCGCATACTATCGGCGAACGTAGTTATTCTGGCACGGCCAGCGTTTGATAACGCTTTTAAGTATCAGCCTGTTACCATTATCAAAGGAACTCAGGGAAAGCTTTCGTCGCTACCAGATATTCCCTTTCTCATTGATAGCGCAACACGCGCGGCATTTCGATCGGATACTGAGGCCCGCGTTTTGCTGATATACGGCACCGACGACATCGATGCCGCCGGTCGCGGGTTTTCGCGGAGCTGGAAAAAGGTTTTTCGGATTACTCCGGAACGGGCTCGGTTTTTGGACGCACTTCAGACCAACGGGCAAAACTGGATTCTGGGTGAAACGAAAGACATCGAACGAGTGACTTTCTTTGGCAGCTTTCTCACACATTCCGACCGGATATTGCGTGATACGGCGATGGTCGAGATCAGTCGTGCACCATACGAGTTAGTTCGTGCCGCTGGACTGGCTGTACCAACGGAGCAGCTGTTACAGGAAGTTCAGACATTACAGCGGTTCAACTATGCGCCGGTATCGATCAGGCTACTCGGGTTACAATCGGACGCAACTGCGGTTTCTATTGTTCGGTCGCGATACAAGGCGCGGCTACAGAACGGTGGGGTGCATCTGGAGGAGTGGGCACTCGCGGGAATTGAAGCGGACAGTTCAGAAGCCCTTGCCAGGATCGAGGCAGCTCTTACTCAAGCGACTTTGTCATTTGACGAAAAAAGCAGCCTGATCCGAGCCCTGTCTGATGCGGGCACGTCGATGCCCGAACATCGTGCTAAAATATTGGAGATCTATGGCCGCGTATTAGATCGTGATACTTCACTGGCTGCGCAAACCGCCATTGCGGTTCGGTATTGGGACTTTTCTCCTTTGCAACACAGGTTCGATGCTCTCCTTTCCGCTGGGAACATCGATCCGGCGACGCGTTTTGCCATTCAGACAGTCTTGCCCACCGAAAGCAGGTAAAGTCGGGTCCGGCACTAGCGCAGGATCTTTAAACGCACGTTAATGTTTTGGAATGGCGTCCTTAACGAATGCCTCCTTTATTTGATGTCAGGAAGACAATGACATCAAGTTCAGGAGGAGAAAGACATGTCACATACACAAATGTTCGCAGGCCGGGGTGGCCTGCTTGACGGTCTGTTTTCAAACTATGCGGATGCAAAGGTTGAGCATTTCCGCCGCCGGATTTTCTCGAAAACCGTGCGGGATCTGGAAAAGCTTGATGACCTGCAACTGGCCGATATCGGCGTCCAGCGGGATCAGATCAAACGATGCGCATATGAGAGTGTTTATAACAACAAGCCTTACCGGCAGTGATAAAGCACTCAGCGTGACCTGAAACCAACTCCCGTGATCCTGTTAGCGAGGTTACCAGTATGTTCGACGTCATACCGCCCACCAATCAATCGGCTCCGGCTGCCAGCGCGCTTTTGCTGTTCGATCGTGCAATGCGAATCCGTTCGATCAGCCCTGATATTGTCCGCGCAGCGCAGCATCTGAATGCAATGACCGATCATCAATTGTCAGAGCTCGGAATCAACCGCAGTGATATCGAAGATACTATCCAGCGGTATATCTAAAGGTCGGGTGAGAGAAACCCGAATGAGTACAACATGCATAAAGAAGAACAATGAAAGCCATTCCAGACTGTCTGGAATGGCTTTTTTGCATTCAGGCCGTGTGATCGACGATTTGCAGATGCTGGGCCAGCCTGTTGATTTCGCTCATCCACCCCTGCACCAGCTTGGGATCACTGGGGGCCGCGTGAACTCCGGCCGGGATGGCGCGGTTCAATACGGCCTCGACGGCAAGTGAGACCGGAATGGACACCAGGCGCGCCATCGCCGTCCCACGCTCATCTCCCCAGGCGTCCATGACATAGGTCTTGTGCCAGACGGGGACACCGTTTTTCTCGGCCTTCAATCCCACGCACAGTACAACGCGATCAGGCTCGCCTTCGTCATAGGCGTTTTCCTCCCAGAACTGGTCCGACATCTCTTTCAGACGCGCATCTCCTTCGGGACCAGACAGGGTTTCGATCTCGGTGAACACATCCGACCACGCGTCGGCCCAGCCGTTCAAGCGCAGGGTGCCGCGGACGAATTCCTTGACCGGCCAGTGATCCTCGAAATGGTATTGCGCCATGAAGGGGATCGAGTCGCGGTTCGGATAGACTTCGAAGCTTTCCGGCGCTGGCAGCGGGGCAATGTAGCTGCTGATTGCATCCCACGGGCGGGTTACGTCCAGCGGCGCGTAATCGCGGATCGACTTCGACGGCGACCGCAGTGCTTTCAGCACGCCCAGCGGCGACCAGCTGAACTTGTATCGGAACGGGTTCGGATGTTTGGGAATGCCACCGCAATATGAGATGAAGCTCAGGTGGTTTTTCGGATCGAATGCATCAGAACCGCGGTAGTCGTCGATCAGCGCATGCGCCATCAGGTGATCGATGCCCGGGTCCAGACCGACCTCGTTGACCAGTGCGACACCGGCCTCGCGCGCCTTGTCATCCAGCGCGCGCATCTCGGGCGCGATATACGAGGACGAGACGAAATTGGCTCCTTTCGAAATCGCCAGTTCTGCCAGCGGCACGTGCCAGTCGCCCGGCAGCATCGAGACGATCACATCGCCCTTCTCCAATACAGCGCCGAGCGCGTCGGTGTCGAAGGCGCGGATGTCGTCGGTCAGGTCTCCGACCTCGACCTTGGCCTTTTCGATGGTCCGGTTCCAGACGGCGACCTTATGGCCGCCTTCGATCAGGCGGCGCAGGCCGGGAATGGCCGAGAGGCCGGTGCCACACCAATGAATGGTCATTAGAAAACTCCTCTGAGGCTGTTCAGCCGAACTTCAATTTCGCGGTCACAATCGCACCGACAAGAAGGATCGATATCACATTGCCCAGGATCAGCGGCCACGCCGAGATCATCAACCCATAGATCAGCCACAAAGTCAGGGTGGTCAGAATCAACAGGTTTGCGGGCAGAGACAAATCCTTGGTCTCGCGGCTGCGCCAGGTTTTCAGGGTCTGCGGCAACCAGCAGATGGTACCCAGAACCGCCGCCGCCCCTCCGATCAGGTGTTCCATGCGTGTGCTCGCCTAAACATGTTTGTTGAACTCGTCCCGCGCGCGACCCCAGACACCCTTTTCCAGATCGGTCAGGGTCAGCAGGGACGGCAGAAGCTGCGCCGCGTAGTCTTCCGAGGTTTCAACCGGCAGCATAGACGGAAGGTTGTCGATTGCCATCACGTCCATCACCGGGTCGGTGGCCACGCGCAGGGCGGGTGCTTCCCATGTGGTGGCGCGGTCATAGACGGGCACCGGGTTGTAGTCGCTGTCCGGGTCGCAGGCCACGTCGCCGATGGCTGTCAGGTTGCGGCGGGCTGTCAGCGCCTCGCGCGGGACAAAGACCGGAGTGCCGGGCCGCGCGAAAATGCAGTTCAGGAACAGATCATGGTCAAGGACTTCTGGGAAAGGTCCACTGCTGGCCGTCTCGGCCATGTCCCATTTGGTGACCGCGACGCCCATCGCCTCACACAGGTCTGCGGCACCGGTGCCCACACGGCCCAAAGCTCCGATGACGATGGCGCGCGGGCGCGTTGCACCGGTGGCGTCAAGCTCATCCCGAAGTTCCGCATTCAGCGCATCCTTGCCAGCGTACACGCCAACGGGCGGGCATATCCCGCCTCGTTGCTGCGCCGCCCAGGTCTTGAGCGTAACGGCAGCACCCGCATAACCGGCCCAATACCCGAATGCCGCGACCCGGCGACCATCTTCATCCACGAGGTATTCCAGATCATAAAGCGTGCCGCCACCGGCCTTGAACCGCTCCAGCAGCTTGCGGCCCGAATGCTGGCCCTTGTAGGCGTGGCCAAACATGATGTGGCGGTGGGGCAGGGGTGTACCGTCTTCGGGCAGTTCCTTGAGGCCGAAGATAATCGCGTCCAGCGGGGCATCGGGCCAGGAATTCTCGGGCGCGATCTCGCAGCCAGCGTCCTTGTAGCCGTCCAGTGGGATGGCGCGGGCATGGCTTTCCTCGACCGTCACGCGGATGCCAGCCGCGATCAGCGCGGCGGCACCTTCCGGTGTCAGCCCAACCCGTTCTTCGTTCGGGCGCTGTTCTGCCCGGACCCAGAGATGTGTCATCTTACTTCCTTTTGTCAGAGCATTCCGGCGGCACGCACCGCCTGAACCGAGGGACGTGCCTCCATCGCCTCACGGAAGGCGACGATTTTGGAAAAGGCCGAAACGTCGGCTCCGTCGCCTTCCAGCCAGCTGCACACCACGAACAGGTAAGCATCGGCCAGCGAGAACGCCTCGCCCAGCACAAATGGTCCACGCAGCCCGTTCAACGAGATGTAAGTGCAGGATTCGGTCATCGTTTGCGCGACCTTGTCTTTCATGTCCTTCCAGCTGGATTTCTTGTCGGCCCAGCGGTGCCCGCGCAACTTGTGCGCATGATTCACATGCATGGTCGAGGCAAGGTAGAACATCACTTCGCGCATCCGCGCGGCCATCACCGGATCGGGAGGCACCAGCCCTGCTTCGGGGGCCTTGGCGGCAACAAACTCCAGCAAAGCCCCGGTCTCGGTCAGGATGCCTCCATCAACGACCAGCGCCGGAACGCGGCCCTTGGGATTGATCTGTTTGTAGGCCGGTTTCGTCTGCTCGCCCCCGGCGAAGTCGAGCTTGATTGCTTCGTATTCCAGTCCGGCCTCTTCCAGGGCAATCGCAACAGCGACCGAGATGGTACGGGGTGCATAGTAGAGCTGCATCAGGCGTCTCCGGTCTGGTTACAGGTGGGTCTGCGCGAACTGTCGGTCAGGGGCTTCCAAATGCGGTACGGCATTGAAAAGAACCGGGCTCAGTTGAGCGCCAATCGGGTGCAGACGATGCATTGACGTGTTCATGATGGCAAGGGCCACCCGTGCCATTGACGGGATATCCAACCCCATCGCCTGACGCACCACCATCGAAATTAACCCGCCTGAGGTCACGACAATGGCCGATCCGCCCTCGGTTCCGATCTCGTGCAGCGCGTCGCGCACGCGCGTCTCGAATTCTACGAATGTTTCCGGCGAGTTCTCGATTTCGCCATTGGCCCAGGCCGCAAACGTTTTGGGCAGATGTTCGACAAAACCTTCGCGGTCCGTGGGGATCGCGACACCGTGTTGGTCCTCGAACAATTGCGCCAGCGTGAAATACTCGATCTCGTTCAGTCGTGCGTCGCGGATTGGATTGGGCAAGTCCATACTGGCCGCTGTCTCGGCGTGGCGGTTCAGGGTGCCGCAATAGACCCGGGTATAATGGCTGCGGGTATCACGCAGATGCGCCCCCAGCCAGCGGGCCTGCTGATGCCCCAAGTCGCTGAGCCTGTCGTAACTTACCTCGTCCCGTGCTGTTGTGTTTGCCTGCCCGTGACGCACCAATGTGATATGTGACATGTCGGTCCCTCTTGCGCCGAAGTCTTAGGGCAGGTTCCCCTCCGGTGCCAGAGGGGTTTCACGTCCGTTGAAAAAAACCTCGCCCCTTTTCTGTTTCTGGCTATTGTTCGCCCCGTACAAGTCTTCGGAGGGGTTTATGACCGTAGATCACACGCGTTTTCTGACCGACCTGCATAAGTTGCGTGAATTCGGTACCTCGGGTGTGGGCAAGGGGGTTGTCCGCCCCGCCTATTCGGACGCGGATATCGCCGCGCGCCAGTGGCTTGCCGGACGTATGCGCGAAGCAGACCTGACCCCGCAGTTTGACCCGGTTGGCAACCTGTTCGGATTGGCGACCGGCCCCTCGCTGCTTTTGGGATCACATTCTGACAGTCAGCCTGAAGGCGGCTGGCTTGACGGTGCGCTGGGCGTCATTGCCGCGCTGGAAATCGCACGTTCCAGCGACCGGCCCGTTTCGGTTGTCAGCTTTCAGGACGAAGAGGGGCGGTTTGGTGTGACCACTGGCTCGGCCGTCTGGTCGGGCGGGTTACCTCTGGAAAAAGCCGATGTGTTGACGGATGGGGCCGGTGTCAGCTTTGGCCAGGCCCGATCATCCATGGCAGACCTGGCGCAAGGTTTCGTGGACCCGTCCCGTTTCACTGGCTTCATAGAGATGCATATCGAACAGGGCCCCTCGCTGGACGCGTCTGGAGGCCAGATTGGCGTGGTCACCGATATCGTTGGCATCCGCGATATGTCGATCACCTTTCAAGGTCAGCAGAATCACGCCGGCACCACCCCCATGCACCTGCGTCGTGACGCTTTTCAGGCCCTGTCTCTGTTCAACACCCGGCTCAATGAGCGGTTTCGCAATGTTGTCACCCCGCAGACTGTCTGGACTATCGGGCGAGTCGACCTGCATCCAAACGCATCGTCCATCGTGCCGGGACGGGTTCGATTCTCGATGCAATGGCGCGATGGTGATGCAGACCGTTTGGCCCGGATGGAGGAGATCATTCGAGCGACAGCTCATGAGACGGCCGAGGAACTGGGACTGAATTTGGACTACGACCCGATGCTGGGGCTGGAACCCGTCGCCATGGATCAAACCTTGCGCCGCGCACTCGAAAACGGTGCGGAGCGGGTCGCTCCGAACAGGTGGCGCACAATGCCGTCAGGGGCCTTGCACGATGCCACCAACGTTTCTCGATTGATGCCGGTCGCGATGGTGTTCGTGCCCTCGATCGGCGGAATCAGCCATGACTTTGCCGAAGATACGGCAGAGGCCGATTTGATTGCGGGGCTCGAAGTTCTGGATCATGCCGTGCGGACACTCTCCACTTGAGCGTCACTTTGCAAAATACTGCCGAAGAAGATGTTGCATCAGCGGAGAAGTCCCTCTTCTTGGCTTTTGGCAAGATGAATGGATTTTTACCCTGTGAAAACGAGGACTGTTGCCTAACGGAAAAAAGTTTCCTATAGGAACATTCATGGTGCATGCGTCTGTATACCGCCTCTTCTTCGGATCGGTGTTTCACTAAAAACCGGGTGGAATCATTGCATTCTATGCGGCTTGGGGCAGACTGACTGTCATGCATTTTGACCTTTAAATAATCGGAAGTTGGCCGGATCATGACGTCACCGAAACGCACGCCTCTTCACTCGTTGCACGTTGCTTTGGGCGGTAAGATGGTTGATTTTGCTGGGTGGGAGATGCCTGTTCAGTATCCTTT